>NZ_JBQKLA010000008.1:0-90020 GCF_052116465.1 Collinsella sp. Sow4_D11
ACATGCCGGGGGCGGACCGGGACGGGTTCAACGGCAGGCCCCGCCGACCGATTGCAAGCGGTCGGCGGGGCCATTGTGGCTCTTGACAGCGGATTGGGTCATATGAGCGAAGGCGCCCTCGGGTGGCAGACCATTTGACTGAATAGGAAAGAAAGGAAAAAATAGGAAAGAAAGGAAAGGAGACTTATGACTGAAACCATCTTCTCCCCCTCATTTGGAAATCGCCCATCCTATCTCGTCGGGCGCGAAACTGTAATTTCGACATTCATATCCGGCCTTGAGCAGGAACCGGGCAATCGTGACCGAGCCATGCTCATGCTTGGACAGCGAGGCAGCGGCAAGACAGTTCTTCTGTGGGAACTTGCCGACCGCGCACGCAAGCTCGGCTTTGTTGTCGCCACGCCTACCGTAGCCTCCGAGGATATGCTCGAGCGCATTGTCGAGAAAATCCAAGAAGCAGGCAAACCTTACGTCAACAAACGCCGCCTTCCCAAACTCGCGAGCGGCAGCCTAAGTGTTTTCGGGCTCTCGGCAGGCCTCGAGTTCACACGAGACGTGCAGGAGACCAAGAGCTTTCAGTTCAAGCTCACGCAGCTCGCGCGCAAACTGACCGAGCAGGGGCACGGCATCCTCATCCTCATCGACGAGCTCCAAGCAAATTCACCCGAGATCAGACAGCTCGTCACCGCCTATCAAGAGCTGGTCGGCGAACGACTCAACGTCGCGCTCGTCATGGCGGGCCTTCCGGGAGCCGTCTGCGCAACACTCAATGACCGTGTGCTGACATTTCTCAACCGCGCTCGAAAGGTCACGCTCGAGCCACTTTCGGTCGGAGATGTCGATACCTATTACCAGCGGGCTTTCGATGAGCTCGGCCTTGATATTCCAAGCGATCTTCGCCTCCGTGCCGCTCGCGCAACCCAAGGCTCGCCCTATATGCTACAACTCATCGGCTATAACATCGCCAATCGCTGCAGGACAGGCGAACGTGCGACGCAAGGGTTAATCGACGGAGCCATCGAGGCGTCGAAAGTCGATTTCGAAAACGATGTGTGCGAAACGACGCTCGCCGCGCTGTCAGACCAAGACGTCGCGTTTCTCTCCGCAATGACTGATGACGAAGACGCTGTGTCTCGCATTTCTGATGTTGCGAAGCGCATGTCAGTCACACCCGACTATGCGCAAAAGTATCGCCGGCGCCTCATCGACGCCGGCGTTATCGAGCAGGCGCGCCGCGGCTACGTGCGCTTCGCCGTCCCCTATATGGCCGATTACCTGCGCAGCCAGCTCTAGGCAACCACCGCAAAGGGGACAGGCACCTTTGTGGTGGGTTGGGCCCGCTTGTCTCGATCTGTAACAGTTAGGCCGTCAAAACCGGGCTTGGCGTTACAGATTGAGATTGTTCGGGCGGCCCCCGTGGTTCGTCTTGATCTGTAACAGATAGAGACGATTTAGCGCGCCAACTGTTACAGATTGAGACGGAAGACCCTAGTCCACGGTGATGTCGAGGTTCTTGCCGACGAGACCTACGTAGCCGCCCTCGGCAGCCTTGGGACTATCTGCGTGGCAGAGAACCCACTTGTCGGCCTTCCAGTAGCAGTAGCTATCACCGGCCGCGGGCATGTCGGCCGCAGCCTCGGGGCGCGGACCGTTGGTGCCGGCGGGCAGCGCAACCATCACCTGGAAGCCACCGTCGTCGACCATGCACGGCGTGTAGTGCAACGTGGTGGCGTAGACCTCGACGAGCGTGCCGGCGGGCGCGCGGAACGCCTTGACCTGCGCGGTGTCGAGCTTGCCGTCGACAATCTGCTCACGCTTGGCGAGCAGCAGAATAAAGTCGCGAGCACCCAGGTTGAACTCGCTCGCGCGGTGATACTCCAAGCAGTTGAGCTTCGTGTTGTGGCCGTTGCACCAGCCCAGCTGGAACGGACGGCCGCCATACATGAGCAGGCCGAGCGCATCGGCGCCCTCGACCTGCTCCAGCTCAGGCGCGGAGGCCACGTACTTGCTGCCCTCGGGGATGGGCGTTGCGGAGAGCGCCTCGACGAGCGGGGCGGTCAGGCTGGACGGGACGTCATCCCACACGCGGCCATAGGACTTGAACTCGGGATCGTTGACAGAGTAGATATGCATGTTCACTCCTGTTCGTAAATGTGACTATACGAACATTCTAGAACAAACATGAGCGATTTTGAACGCTCGTCCAGACCACTCAACAAAAAGGCGCCCCCGCATAAGCGAAGGCGCCCAATGCGCGCGTTTTGGGCGATAAAACCCTTACGCCTGCTGATAGTGCAGGTGCTTCTCGTCGATATCGGCCAGGTCGCGGTCGAGGTAGCGGCGCGCGAGCCAGTTTGCCATGGGAAGGTTCTGGTCCAGGTAGTTGCCGCACTCCTCGGGAGCGGCTCCGGGGACATCGCCCTCAAAGTCGGCGACAAACTCAAACAACTCACGCACGAGCGGCAGGATATCCTCGCTCGTCACCTCACCAAAAACGACCAGATAAAAGCCCGTGCGGCAGCCCATGGGGCCAAAGTAGACAATGCGGCTCGACCACTCGGCATGGTTGCGAAGGAATGTCGCGCCTAGGTGCTCGATGGTGTGGCACTCTGCCGTGTTCATGACCGGCTCCTTGTTGGGCGTGGTCAGGCGCAGGTCAAAGGTGGTAACGACAGCGGCGGTCGCCGGATCGCGGTCGATGCGGCTCACATACACGCCGGGCTCAAGCAGCAAATGGTCAACGGAAAAGCTCGCGATGCGCTCCATGGCAGATCCTCTCGGTAGTCAATTTGGGACAGGGCTCTTTTAGCTGGTCGCAACAATCCCACCCATGATAGCAGTCAAAAAAGCCCCGTCCCAAATGACTACTTTGGGACGGGGCGCCGCGCAGCCGATAATATCGACCGTTCAGCATCTAGTTTTCTGACCCCTCACCTATTGATGCTGCGTCGTCCGCAATGCAGAGCGTGCGAGCAGCTCAACAGCCAAAAACCCGGCAGCAACTGTAATCGCCACCAGACCAATAGATGGCCTGCACTTACAGCACCTGCAAACAAGTTGCGACGGCACCGTAGATATTGGCGTCGTTACCCAGCTGCGCCGGGACCACGTGCGGACGAGGCATATCTTTCAGAAAACCAGTGTAGTGCGCCATGACGTCATCCATCTTACGGTCGAGCGCCTCGAACAGCGCGGGATGGCAGCTGATGCCACCACCAATCGCGAAGACTGCCGGGTCGATGACGCACTGCAGATTCACAAGCACACGATCAAACAGCTCAGCATAGGTATCCAATCCGCGCTGCACGGCGGCGACTTCGGACGCGCTCCCATGCTCCAGTAGCTCGAAGATCCGTCGGCCATCGAGGGCCTCCAGTTCAGCTTCATCCGAAATGCCAAGTTCGACTGCCACGAGATTCTGCAGGCCGTGCCATCCGCTCGAAGTCGCGAACGTATCACGATGATCAAGCGGTTCGCTTACGTTGTTGGACAGGAAGCTGAACTCGCCCGCGAAGCCGCCCGCACCTGTCAGCACCCGGCCGTCAACCACGATGCCTCCGCCGATGCCCGTACCGATTACCGCCACGCAACCCACGTCCACGCCGCGCAACGCGCCGGCAGCGTACTCGCCAAGCGCACAGCTTTTGCCGTCGTTGACAACGGTCACGGGCAGCCCCAGCCGTTCGCGCAGCGCTCGGCCAAGCGGAAACCCGTCCATGTACGGCAGCGCACCACCGCGATGGATCGTCCCGTCTGGATCGACCTCGTAACCGAAGATGCCACCTGGGGCCGAGATGCCCACGCCTACAACCTGTCCGCGATACGGCCCTACGAGTGCCGCGAGCGCGTCGACCAGCTGATCGGCCGAGATGAACGCCGTCGGAATCGAACCACGGTCACCAAACTCGTAGTTCTCATTCACAATCGCCCATTTGACGCTCGTTCCGCCGATATCAATTCCAAACAGCTGCCTCATGGCCGCTCCCCTCTCGCTCAATGCGTCTACATGCTCGCAGGCTCTTCCATAAAGGCCATGAGCCTGCGGTTGAGCAGACGACCCCAAAACGTGCAGATACCGCCCGCCAGGAGCGCGGCGGCTACGGTGCCGATACCGATGCCCACCGCAGCACCCGTACGCACAAGCCCGTAGACCAGTGAGATGCCCACACAGCTCCCGTCAAAGAAATACTTCGCCTTACCAAATTCACAGTGAAACACCTGGGAGAGCGTCTGCACCATGCCGTCGGGCGCAACGGGAACGAGCCGCGCGGAGACGATCGGCGTCACGCCGAGCGCTGTGAACGATACGGCGATGATCAGCATGACCAAGCCATCGATGAGTCCCGTTGCGGTAAATGGAAACAGCCAGATATCCAGCACGTCGATGAAAACGCTAAACAGCAGACTGACGGGTATCTGCAAGAGAATCTTGACATCCGGGTAGCGCACCAGGAGAAGCTGGGCAACCACGAATACGCAATACACGATAAACGATGCCGTACCGAGGCTCAAACCCTCGATGATATACATCAGGTACGGCACCGTACTCATGGGCGCTACACCAAGCCCCGTGCGTGCATTCATTACAACGCCGCAGCTCAGGAATAGAATCCCACATACGTAGACCATCATTCGACGCGTTGGACTCTACCGCATCACATCACTCTCTCGTTCGCATCTTCACCTATCGGCACGAATAGCGCTCCGTAACATCGCCCCAAGGCGTCACTCGTACGCAATCGTCGCCTCGACGGCGTGGCGCCAGCCGGCGATCTTTTTGGCGCGTTCGTCAGCGGGCATCGACGGCTCCACGATGCCGCGGGCGCCGTAGACATCGACGACATCGCGCGTGTACATGCCCAGCGCGATGCCGCAGGCCCAGGCCGCACCCAGGCCGCTCATCTCGTCGTTGCTCGCGATGCGGATGGGCGAGCCAACCAAGTCGCTCTCAAACTGCATCAGGTACGCGTCGCGCGTGGGACCGCCGTCAACACGAAGCTCGGCCAACGTTGCACCCGAATCCTCGACCATCGCATCGATCACGTCAAAGATCTGATAGGCGATCGACTCGTCGGCGGCCTTCACGAACTCCGCGCGACCCGTGGTGCGCGTCATGCCAAAGACGCAGCCCTCGGCGTCACTCGCCCAGTGCGGCGCGCCCAAACCGGTAAACGCCGGCACAAAGTAGACGCGGCTCGCCGGATTGGCGGCGTAACACAGGTCGGTAACTTCCTCGGGGTTATTGATGAGTTCCAGATCGTCGCGCAGCCACGTCTTGACGGCGCCGGCGTAGCTCACGTTGCCCTCGAGCACGTACTCGGTCACGCCGTCCATACGCCATGCGAGCGAGCTCGAAAGCCCGTGCGAGCTGGCGACAAACTCGTCGCCGACGTTCGGCATGACCGAGCTGCCGGTGCCATAGGTCGCTTTGGCCATGCCGCGGCTATGGCAGCCCTGCGCGAACAAGGCGGCATGGCTGTCGCCCAGCACGCCGTGAATGGGCACGGGTGCCGGCAAAAAGCCGCCCAGGTCCGTCATGCCGAACAGGCCATCGGAATCGGTCACCTGCGGCAGGCAGGCCACGTCGACGCCAAAGGCCTCGCACACCGGCTCGCTCCAGCAGCCACGGCGCAGGTCAAAGAGCTGCGTGCGGCTGGCGTTGGACCAGTCGCAGCGAAACTCCGCGCCGCCCGTGAGCGTCCAGACCACCCAGGCATCGATGGTGCCCAGACACAGCTCGCCTGCCGCGGCAGCCTCGACAGCAGCGGGAACGTTCGCGAGGATCCAAGCCATCTTGCCCGCCGGGTAGTAGGGCGAGAGCACCAGGCCCGTCGTGTCGCGCACCAGCTCGGCCACACCCTCGCGCGCGGCCAGCTTGTCGCAAAGCTCGCGGGCGCGGGCGCACTGCCACACTACGGCGTCGCACAGCGGCTCGCCCGTCGCGCGGTTCCAGGCAACGGTGGTCTCGCGCTGGTTGGAGATGCCGATGCCGGCGATGTCGGCAGGGTCGACCCCGGTCTCCTCCACCACGGCACGCGCCACGGCCAACACGTTGGCGGCAATCTCGGCCGGATCATGGCTCACCCAACCGGCCTCGTTGACAATCTGGCGATGCGAGCGATCGGCACGATGAATCAAATGGCCGCCCTCGTCCACCAGCAGTGCCTTGGTGCCCTGCGTGGATTGATCGATTCCGATGATGTATTTGCTCATGTACTCTCCCATTCCTTCCGCCAAATCAAAGACGACTGGCGGACAAGGAGCGAGCGGCCGTCAAGTGCCGCAGATTGCCGTGAAAGAGGAGCGCCGCGTACTTTGCGTACGCAAGCGACGGTTTGAACGGCAAGGTGCGGTGCTTGGCGGCCGCGCAGCGTCTGTATCTACTAGTTGCCGAGGAACTCGGCGACGGTCTGCGCAATTCCGGCACCCGTCAGGCCGTAGTGTGCGAAGACCTCGGGGCTCGTGCCGGTGATGACCGGTGCGTCGGGCAGGGAGAGGCACTTGACCGGACGCGGGCAATGCTCGCCCACCACCTGCGCGACCATAGAACCCAGGCCGCCGAAGGGGCTGTGCTCCTCGACCGTCACGACGGCGCGCGTGGCACCGGCAGCCTCAATCACGGCCTCGGCGTCAAGCGGCTTGACGCAATACATGTCGAGCACCGTTGCCGAGATGCCCTGCTCGGCCAGCAGGTCGGCAGCGTCCACGGCATGGCGGACCATCTCGCCGGTGGCGACGAGCGTCACATCGGTGCCGCGACGCACCCAGGTGGCGCGATCCATCTGGAACGGGCACTCGTCCTCTGTATACACGTCCTCGACCGGGTTGCGGCCCACGCGAATGTAGGCCGGCTTGTTGTCGGCGACCAGGGCCCGCACGAGCTCGGCGGTCTGGAAGCGGTCGCTCGGCAGATACACGCGCATGTTGGGAATCGCACTCATAGCGGCGATATCCTGCGCGGAGTGGTGGCTCATACCCAGGGCGCCGTAGGACACGCCGCCCGAGATGCCGATGAGCTTGACGTTGGTGTTGGAGTACGAGACATCAACCTTGCACTGCTCATACGAGCGCGTGGTCACAAAGGACGCCGGCGAGGCGGCCCAGGCCTTCTTTCCGCACGAAGCCATGCCGGCGGCGATGCTCACCAGGTCCTGCTCGGCAATGCCGACCTCGACGGACTGTTGGGGATACTGATCAAAGAACGGCGTGAGCGATGCGGAGCCGCGGGAGTCGGAGCATAGGACGACGATGTCCTTATCGGTCTTCGCGGCCTCGAGCAGCGTGTCGCAGATAACCTTGCGATTGGCGATCTTGTTAGCCATTGACGGCCTCCTTATGGGCAGCGAAATCGGCGATGATCTGGGCATATTCCTCATCGTTGGGCAGGTGATGGTGCCAGGCGGCCTTGTCCTCCATAACAGGCGAGCCATAGCCCTTCACCGTATTGAGGATGATGACCGTGGGCTTGCCGCAGGTCTCGGCCGCAAGCGTCAGCGCGGCGTCGATGGCCCGGACGTCGTTGCCCGGAATGGAGAGCACGTTCCAACCGAAGGCGGCCCAGCGCTCCTCCTGCGAGTCCTGCTTCATAACATCCTCGGTACTGCCGCTGATCTGCAGGCGGTTGCGGTCCACGAGTGCGCACAGGTTATCGAGCTGGTAGTTGCCGCCGCTCATGGCGCCCTCCCAGACCGATCCCTCGGCAAGTTCCCCGTCGCCCATGATGGTGTAGACGCGGTAGTCGCGGCCGTCCATCTTGCCGGCGAGCGCCATGCCCACGGCCACCGGCAGGCCGTGACCCAGCGAGCCCGAGTTCATCTCGATGCCCTTGAGCTTGTTGTTGGGGTGGCCGATGTAGGGGCTGCCGAACTTGGAGAAGCGGGCCTTGACGTCATCGAGGTCAAGATAGCCCTCGTGGCAGAGCACCGCGTAGTAGGCTTCCATGGCGTGGCCCTTGGAGAGCACGAAGCGGTCGCGGTTGGGATCGTCGACGGTCTCGGGTGAAATGTTGAGGTGGTTGGCATAGAGGGTCATGAGGGCGTCGATCACCGACATGTCACCGCCGATGTGGCCGCCAGCGCCAGCCATGATGATATCGACGCAATCGCGGCGAAGGTCCCAACGCAGGGACTCAAGCTCTTCGATAGTTGCCATTTCTACTCTCCTCGCAGGTAGGCTTTAACGTCTTCTTCGATGGGGTCGTACAGGTCGGGGGCAATGCCGAGGTACTTGCACGCCTCGTAGAGCACCGGCACCACGTTGGCGTGAATAGCGACGCAGTGGTGGATGTAGGGACCCTCGACGATTTTGGCCTCGAGGCGCTTGAGGTTGTCGACCTCGACCCATAGGTAGGTGCCCATGCCAGCCGGGCCGTCGATGCCGCGAGCGTTGCCCAGCAGCAGCGAGTACTCGCCGTTGTCGCCGTCAAAGCGGGCAAGGGTGAGATCGCCGTGCTTGGCCTCGGCCGTCAGCGCGCCGGGGTGATCGAAAGCCAGCGGATAGGTGAGCTTGGGCTTGACGGCCGCGCAGCTGCAGGGCCAGGGGCCGCAGTGCTGCAGCAGCTCGCCGTTCTCGTTATCGGGATGGCGCACAGTCCAGTCGGCGAACATGCCGCGGTGACGGCCCAGGTCGGCGGCCTCGACCATCAGTGCGGTGATGGCGCCGTGGATATCGGTCTCGCATACGATAGGAATGCCCATCTCGTTGAGGATGGCGTTGGCGGCGCAGGGCATAATGCCCAGCTCGTCCTGCAGAGCGTTCCAGCACTGAATGGCGCCGGCGTTGCAACCGTACTTCTCGACCAGGCGCTTCATGGCGATGGCAAGACCGGCGACCGCGGGAACCTTATCCTCGGGGATGCAGATCTCAAAGCTGTCGTTGATGTGGGCAAGCATGGTAGCCATGGCCTGCTCGTCGGCCTGGGCGTCGCGCACGGCCTGGACAAGCTCGGTCATGGGAATGGGCGAAAGTTGGATGTTGATCTTCTCGAGCAGCTCGCCCTCGTTGCACATGGTCGACCAGAAGTCGAACGGACGGGTGGCCATCTGCAGGATGCGGGTGTGCTTGAAGGTCTTGACCACGTTGCACACGGCCAAGAAGTCCCAAACGCCGCGCTCGAACTCGGGATCGGTCAGGCGGCAGTTGGTCATGTAGGTGAAGGGAACCTGGAAGCGGCGCAGGACCTTGCCGGTGGCGAACAGGCCGCACTGGCTATCGCGCAGGCGGGTGCCGTCGGGCTCGGGGCGCTCGTCGCGCGGGCCCCACAGCAGCACGGGTAGGCCGAGCTCGCGGGCAAGGCGAGCGCAAACGTACTCGGTGCCAAAGTTGGCGTGGCACAGCATAATGCCATCGACGCCCTCGGCGCGGAACTTCTTGACGATAGGCTCAATGTGGCTGTCGTCGAACAGCAGGCCCTCGTCATTGATGTCGTCGATATCCACGATGTCGACGCCGATCTCGCGCAGGCGATCAGCCGTCAGGCCGCGATACTTAATTGCGTCCGGCGCGCTAAAGATACTGCGGCGCGTGGGCACAAAACCGAGCTTGATCTTGTCCATGTACGTCCTCCCCTAATCACATGTTCAGTAAACAGACGCATGTTTCGTTTTGTTCTGTTTACTAAATGTTTTACTCCAGTGTTTAGAAGTTTAACGCGAAATACCCGTGGACGGTAGAGAAATCAGCCTAAACGGTATGTAAACAAACTGAACATACAAGGGCAACAAAAAGAGGGCCCCGAAGGACCCCTTATGGATGACGTTATTTTTCTGCCTTAGCGAGCTTTGCCGCCCTGCGGCCCGGCGTTGCCTTTGCCTAGATCTCACGCACGCTCTGACGCTCGACAAAATAGGTCGATACGGCTGTCTTGCAGGTATAGCTCTTGGGATTGCGAATGTTGCCCACCAGGCGGCGCACCGCGATCTCGCCCACCTCGTGCTTGGGAACGTGCACCGTGGTGAGCGGCGGGTTGGAGAAGGCGCCCAAAGACAGATCGTCAAAGCCGATAATCGAGACATCCTCGGGCACGCGAATACCGTGCTCGTTGAGCGCGCGCATGGCACCAACGGCGAGCACGTCGTTTTCGGCAAAGAAAGCCGTCGGCAGGTCGTCGCGCGAGACGCTGTCGAGCCATGCGCCCATGTCGCGATAGGCGCCCTCGAGCGTGGTGCCCAGCGTAACGCGCCATGTCGGGTTGGCCTCAAGGTCTGCGTCCTCAAGCGCTTGGCGATAGCCGCGCTCGCGATCCTTAAAGTTGCGGATGCGAAGGTCGCCTGCCAGATAGCCGATCTGCCTGTGACCTTTCTCGATGAGGTGATCCACGGCGCGCAGCACCGAGTCGGTGTTGGCAATGACCACGGCATCGAAGTACTGACGATCGCTCCAGCCATCGAGCACGATCAGGTGGGCGGCAGCGTTGGCAAACAGGGCGTAGTCTTCCTCGCCCAGCTCGGTACCCATCAGCACGATAGCGGCGGACGGATCGGCGATCAGGCCCTCGACCTGCGGACGCACGGCGTCCAAGTCGCTAAAGTCGAGCGAGACAAAGCTCGTGCTCATGCCGTGACGACGCGCCTGGCGCTCCACGCCCTCGATGACCGCGGGATGGAAGGTGCTCTCGTCCAGAATGGCGCCCGTCTTGCGCGCGAGCACAAACTGAATGCTCTCGAGCTGCGTCGACTGCTGATAGCCAAGCGATTGCGCGCACTCCAGGATGACCTTGGCGGTCTCTTCACTCACGCTGCGCTTGCGGTTGAGCGCGTTGGACACGGTCGCAGGCGAAAAACCGGTGATGCGGCTGATCTCGCGAACACTTGCTTTGGCCATTGTTCCCCCTAGCAACGGCCGTGGCGGAGCATCGCAACTTGATGACTCGACAACTAAACGACCGCAAATTCAATCTAAACAGAATAGTAAATGTTTATGAGCTAGTTTAGCCTGTTGTCAAGCGAAGTGGCACGACTATTCCCCCAACGGGCGCATTTAGTCGGTAGCTAAAAAAGCCCCGTCCCAAATTGACTACATGGGGCGGGGCACGGAAATCATTTAGCCAAGAACACGGGCCATGCGCGTCTTGAACTCGGACAGGAAGCGCGGGGCATCCACGGTCAGCGCCACAAGCGCGCTCTTGTCCGGATCGGACAGGCGATGCTCGTCGCAAATGGTGCGGCCGCGATACTCGCCCAGCAGATCAACACGCAGGTTGCAGCCGAGCGCACCCACGAGCGTGGGGTCGATCGCCACGGCGACGGCCAGCGGATCGTGCAGCGCACAACCACCCAGGTAGGGTGCGTTCATCTCGTACGAGCCAATGTAGTGCTCGACCATGCTCGCAAATGCGCAGCCCGCCATGGTGCCCGAGCCCGTCCAGCCGGCAATGTCGCGGCGTGTAAGCACCACGCGATGCGTCACATCCAGACCCACCATGGTGAGCTTGCGGCCCGAGCGCAGCACGGCATCGGCCGCTTCGGAATCGCTTGCCATGTTGGCCTCGGCGCCCGCGCTCACGTTGCCGGGCACGGTCAGGGCGCCGCCCATCACCACCACGCGGCCGATAGACATCACCGCCGTCGCATCGCGCTCCAGGGCAAGCGCCAGGTTGGAGAGCGGGCCGGTCGCTACGTAGACCAGATCGGGACCATAAGTGCGCGCGGCATCGATTAGATAATCGACCGCAGCGTTGCCATCGACCGACGTCGCCCCCACCGGCTCGTAGGGCGACGCGGGCACGCTCGCGCCGCCGATGCCGTTCTTGCCGTGGATGAGCGCGGTGGACGCCGGCGGCGTATAGGGCTCAGTCGCCTGCAGAGGACGGTCGGCACCCAGGTACACCGGCACCTCGGGACGGCCCAACAAGTCGAGCACCGCCAGGCAGTTGCGCGCCGACTGGTCGACGCGCACGTTGCCAAAACACGTGGTAATGCCCACGAGCTCAACCTCGGGGCTCGCGATGGCATAGGCAAGCGCCATCGCATCGTCCACACCCATATCCAGATCAAGGATCAGCTTCTTGGTTGCCATTGTTCTACTCCGCTTCTCCGTCTTGTACTAAATCGTCTAAATCAAACACGCGCTCAACTTCGGCGCGCGTGGGAATCGACTGCTGCGCGCCCAGGCGCGACACCGTCACTGCCGAGGCGCGAGCACCCGCGGCCATGCACTCAAAGAGTGGCAAGCCCTCCAAACGAGCCGCGGCAAGCGCACCGATAAATGTATCGCCCGCGGCCGTCGTATCGACCACCGCGCTCGAAAGCGCCGGCATGCGCAGCAGCTCGCCGTCGTCGCCGAGCGTAACCGAGCCGGCGCCGCCCAGCGTGATGACCGCGGCGCCGGCACCCTTGGCGAGCAAGGCATTGAGCGCCGCGACGCAGCTCGCATCGTCTGCAGGCAAGATGCCCGTCAGTACCTGGCACTCAGTCTCGTTGGGACAGACCAGGTCGACCGCAGGCCAGACCTCCGCAGGCAAATCGCAGGCAGGCGCTGGATTAAAGACCGTATAGAACCCCAGCTCGCGAGCGCAAACAAGCGCCTCGGCCGTCGCTGCAAGGTCACATTCGCCCTGGGCGATAAAGACGCTTCCGGCAGCCGGGGCAATCTCGCTGGCGTTGCCATCGAGCTCATCGGTCACCAGACGCCTCAGCGCGCGGGCAACGTCCTCGCCCGCAAGTGCATGGTTGGCGCCCGGCGACAGCACGATGCGGTTATCGCCCTCACAGCGAATGATGGTCGCCGTTCCCGTCTCCACGTCGTCGCGGCGCGCCACAAAGTCACAGTCCACGCCAGCATCTTGGAGCCCCGCCACGAGCGACGAGCCAAACGCGTCGCGGCCGACCGCGCCGATCATGCACGTGCGCGCACCCATGCGCGCAGCTGCTACGGCCTGGTTGGCGCCTTTGCCGCCGGCGTTGGTGATAAACCCGCTGCCGCCGACGGTCTCGCCCGCACGCGGCATGCGCTCGCACGCCACCGAAAGGTCCATGTTCATGCTGCCGAACACCGCAACGATGCCGCAATCTGCCATGGAAACCTCCTCGTCCGCGGGCTCTGCACCCGCTATCGGCCGTCAATCGTGCACTCTCGCACCTCTATAACTTTAGTTCACTTTGATGTGGACGCGCGCTTGAGCTTACGCCAGCAGCAAGCATTCACAGGAGTAGGCGGCTACAATGAAAGCGTGCTGATTATTCTCGTCATTGGATGATGTTTTATGGAACAATTCCCGCGATCGAGCTCGCGCAGCTCACGCCATGCGAGCGATCAACAAGCGCCGCACGAACGTTCGCGCACTAACCGCCAAACCACCGAGCCGCGCCGCGCTGCAGGCTCCCATCGCTCGCCCGCCAACAAGGGCGCCCGCACCGACAGCGCCGCAAAAGAACAGGCGCCCACGCGTCCCAAATCTCGCTACATCCCCGCCCTCGACGGCCTTCGCACGCTCGCCGTTGTCGCGGTGGTGCTCTATCACCTCAACCTCACGTGGGCTCAGGGCGGCCTGCTCGGCGTCACGATCTTCTTTGTGCTCTCGGGATACTTGATCACGCGCCTGCTCCTCAACGAAATCGCAAAGACCGGTCGTATCGATCTCAAGAGCTTCTGGATCCGCCGCATCCGTCGCCTGTTCCCCGCCGTGGTAACCGTCGTGGTGGTGACCTGCGCACTGTGCACTGTCTTTAACCATGTGATGCTCACCAAGATGCGCCCCGACATCCTGCCGTCGCTGCTGTTCTTTAATAACTGGTGGCAGATTATGCAGGACGTTTCGTACTTTAACGCCCTGGGCGACCCCTCTCCGCTCACGCACTTTTGGTCGCTTGCCATCGAGGAACAGTTCTATCTTATTTGGCCGCCGCTGCTGCTCGCCATGGTGTCGGTGCACATGAGCAAGCCCAACACGCGCCGCGTGGTCCTGGGCCTCGCCGCGGTATCCGCCGTCGCCATGATGGTGCTCTACAACCCCGCCACCGACCCCAGCCGCGTGTACTACGGCACCGACACCCGCGTGTTCTCGTTGCTGCTGGGCGCCTGGATGGCCTTTATCCCCGACCGCGACCTGGCGCCTGCGCGCCTTGTCCGCCATCTGGGGCTCGACCGACTGGCCGGCGCCGCCAAGCACGGCAAGTCAAAGAGCGACACCGCCGAGGCCGCCACGACAAAGCCAAGTGAGCTCGCACGCTTTTGGTCCTCCCCCGCATCCATCGATTTGATGGGCGTCGTTGGCCTGGTCAGACTCGCCGCCATGGTCGCGCTCACCAACGGCTATACCGCGTTTCAGTATCGCGGAGGCACGCTGCTGTGCTCCATCCTCACACTGATGGTTATCGCGGCATGCGTGCAGCCCCAGGGCATGGTCGCACGGGCCTTGGCCGCCGAGCCGCTCGTATGGATCGGCAAGCGCTCCTACAGCATCTACCTGTGGCATTATCCGCTGCTGCTGCTTATGAACCCGGTCGCCAACATTAACGACACGCCCTGGTGGCACTACATTTTGCAGGTGTTGTTGGTGGTCGCCGTGGCCGAGTGCTCCTATCGCTTTATCGAAACGCCGTTTAGGAAGGGCGCTTTTGGGCGCACCGTTTCCGAGCTCCGCGACGGCACCACCACGCCCGCCGGCTGGATGCGCGCACATGTCCCCACCTGCGCCGTTTGCGCCGTCGTGCTTGTTGTGGCGCTGGGCGGCCTGGTCTTTGTGCCCGACACATCCGCGCTGAGCGGCGAGGGCGCCGAAATCCTAAACAAGGAGGCCAAAAATGCAAAGCCTCAAGATCAACAGGCGGCCGACGACTCCGACAAAGACGACGACGGCTTCCCCGACGGAGCCTACGACCTGCTAATGATTGGCGACTCCGTGTCCCTGCGCGCCGTCGATGCCTTTGACGGCGTGTTCCCGCACAGCCACATCGATGCCGAAAAGGGCCGCCAGTTTGATGCGGGCCGCGCGACATTTGAGGGCTATATCCAGCAGAACCTTGCCGGCAAGATCGTGGTCTTTGCCCTGGGCACCAACGGTTTGGTAACGGACGCCCAGGTCGACGCGATCATGGCCGACGCCGGTGATCAGCGTATTGTCGTGTTTGTAAACACGCGCAGCCCGCAGCCGTGGGTCGGGTCCACGAACCAAGCCATTGCCAACGCCGCCAAGCGCTATAAAAACGTGCGTGTTATCGACTGGTACGGATACAGCACAAATCGCAACGACCTGTTCGATGGCGACGGCACGCACCTGTCGACTACCGGCGTGACCGAGTACCTTAAGCTCATCCACGATGCCGTCAAGAAGGACCTACCCGTGCACCCCGAGGACCACGTTAACGATCCGCAGCCGGCGGCTGTCAAATCCGCTGCCGAGGCACTCGTCAACGCCCTCGCCTACAAACCGCACAAGCTAGGCACCGACAAGTAACGCACAGCCAAATCTGCTTACAATCCGGCACTTGGGACCACTTCCGCGACTTACAAAGCCGCCTCTGGGCTGTTAATTCACCCCAGAGGCGGCTTTATAGCTGCACATCGGTATATAACTAGCACCCTATAGCAGACAAAAACAGGCCGCAGCCCATGGCAGCGGCCTGTTTAGAGTCCAAGAGAGGTGCTACGCGCTGTAACCCATCGCTTGCAGAACAAACATGACGACCGTCAGCACCGTAATAACGCCGATAGTCGCCCAAGTGAGCACATTCCACACACGGCCGTTGCGGTTGGCGCCCATAATGTGTCGATCGGCGGCAATAACCACCTGGAACACCAGAACCACGGGCAGCAACACGCCGTTGATGACTTGCGAGGTCATCATAATCTGGAACAGGTCGACGCCGGGCATGAGCACCAGCACGGCAGAAATGCCAATGATTGCCGTAATGATGCCGCGATAGACCGGGGCCTCGTCCCAGCTGCGATCGGCACCGCGCTCCCAGCCAAACGCCTCGCAGATAGCGCTGGATGTAACGCCCGGCAGCACGCAGGCGGCCAAGAAGCTCGCCGCGACCAGGCCCGAGGCAAACAGCACCGTGGACCACTGGCCCGCAATGGGCTCCAGCGCGCGGGCAGCGTCTGCAGCATCGCTAATCTGAATGCCCGCGGGGAACAATACCGTACCGGTCGTGATGATAATAAAACCGGCAATGACATCGGCGGCAATCGAGCCGCTCACGGTATCGATGCGCTGCAACACGATATCGTCCTCGCCCGCATTCTTATCGACCACGTTGTTCTGTGCCAGGAAAATCATCCAGGGCGCGATGGTGGTACCGATCGTCGCGACCACAAGCGACACGTAGCTGGGGTCATTTTGAATGTTGGGTACAACCAGATCGACCGCTACCTCGCCCCAACTGGGACCAGCCATAATTGCAGCGACAATGTAGGTCACAAACACGCAGCTCACCAGCAACAGAATCTTCTCGATGCGCTGGAAGCTACCCGACATGGTAAGCATCCAAACCATCAGCGCCACAAGCGGCACCGAGATGCTCGCCGGCACGCCAAAGAGGGCAAGGCCGCTCGCGATACCCGCAAACTCCGAAATGGTCACGGCTGTGTTGGCAATCAGCAGCGCCGCCATGGCCAGCACGCTCTTGCGCACGCCAAAGCGCTCGCGAATGAGCGAGGCCAGGCCCTTGCCCGTCACGCAGCCGCAACGCGCCGCGGTCTCCTGCGTCACGATGAGCAGCACGGTCATGACGGGAAGCATCCAGAGCATCTTGTAACCATAGCTGGCACCGGCGCTGGAATACGTGGCGATGCCGCCGGCGTCATTGCCCGAAAGCGCCGCCAGAAGGCCAGGGCCCATGGCACCAAAGATGGCCGCGATGGTCAGCTTTTGCTTGGTGCCCTGCTTTTGCTTGCTATTTTGCACGCGACCACCTAACCCATGACCGACATGGTGTGCAGCACCGCAGCGGCACAGTACGCCACGCACGAGATCATGACGGCAATGACGTTCATGGCGGTACCCGACGTATTGAGGTCGTGCTCGTCGCGCCAGAACAGCACCATCAGGTAAATCACAGCGCTCATGTTGCCAATCAGGCAGACGATGGCCGCGATGTTAAAGCAGCCGGTAAAGAGCTGTTCCTCAAGCATGGGCGCGTCGGGGAACGCCGTGGTGCGCACCAGCTGAGCGCACAGGTAGGTCACGAGCGACAGGATCAGGCCCATGCCCGTGCTCTGGAAGAAGAATCCCAGATACGGCTTGGGTTCATCGTCATGGCCGTCGTACTCCAGGAAGTAGTTCTTGACGAACGACACCATACGCGAGGCAGCCAGCAGCACGAGCGGCATGGCGCACATGGGGAACACCACCAGATGTGCGGAGCCCAGCGCCGTCCCCAGCACTGCCGCCATGATGCACGAGGCAATGCCCCACACGACAACCCAGTACTGGCGATGCACAAACCAGCTGAGCACATTCGTCGAGTCGTCGGACGCGCTGTCGCCCGAGCCGACGCCTGCGATCTGCAGGTCCTCCTGGTGCTCCTCGGCGATAACGTCCATGGCGTCGTCGAAGGTCACAATGCCCAAGATGTGGCGGTTCTCATCGCAGACGGGGATGGCGACCAGGTCGTACTTGGTCATCTCGTCCGTTACGTCTTCCTGGTCCTCGTCGGGCGACACATAAACCAGGTCGCGGTAGGCCAGCTGGCCCAGCGTGGCGTCGCGGTCGGCCACGATCAACGTGCGCAGCGAGAGCACGCCGGTCAGCATACCGCTCGGATCCTCGGTATAGACGTAGTAGACGCTTTCGAAATCCTCGTCGAGCTTGCGGATCGCCTCGATAGCGTCACCGACCGTCGCCGTGGCAGGCAGGGAGACAAACTCCGAGGTCATAATGCGGCCGGCAGTGTTTTCCTCATAGCCCAGCAGGTTACGAATCGCCTTCTCCTCCTGAACGCCCATCAGGCGCAGGAGCTTCTCGGCCTTCTCGTAATCGAGCTCGTCGATCAGGTCGGCGGCGTCGTCCGGGTCCATCATGGCCAGCATCGACGACGCATCCGTGTCGGACAGGCCCTCGAGCATCTCGGTCATGAGCTCGTCGTCATCGAACTCCGAGATGGCCTCGGCGGCCTGGGCGGTGTCGAGCTGCGCGAACACCTGCGCGCGCAGGCGAGGATCGAGCTGCTCGATAATGTCGGCAATGTCGGCAGGATGCAGCTCGCCGAGCGTCTTATGCGACACCGACAGCTGGATGTTCTTAGTCGATCGATCGAGCAGGTCCATGTAGGACCAGGCGATGATGTCCTCGCCGAGCGGTTTGCCCAGGTGCTTCATAAAGCCCTCGACGACGTGTTCAAGAGCGGGGCTGATTGCGCGCAGCAGACCGCGGGCACCGACTTCGGCACCCAGCAGGCGCAGCTGATTTTCGCCTGACATGGAAAACTTGATGTCGTTTACGCGCACGACCTTCATGCCCTGCGTGTCGACGATTTGTTTGTTGAGCACGTCGCGCGCGAGCAGGAGTTCGGTCGGCTGCAGGTACGAAAAACGGATTTCGGTAGCCGACGTCTTAAGGTATACGCCCGTCTCGTCGATACGGTCGACCCATTTTCGCCAGCTGATCATAAACGGCGTCTTGCCGGGACCGCGGAACGCGAGCGACGTCACGTGCGGAAAAACTTCGCCGGTAGCAATGCCAAAATCGTTCACAACGCCGAGCTTTTCGCCATCGACGTCCAAGACCGGCAGCTTGAGCATCTCACTCAGATAATTCACTGGTGCTCCCCATCATTATTCCTTCGGACCGTGGCCATGCCGGCACGCCATCCGTGGACTTTTAGATATGTATACGCATGCGCGGGCGGCACACCGCTCGGCGCTCACACCCCGTGCATGCGCAAGAAGCACCTGCAAGGGGTCATCGACTGTATGGTCGAGGTTTGGATTTCACCTGCAACCTTTCTCTTGACCCTTGTTATCCGCAGTAACTATAGCATCAGCATCGCGCCGTGACGCCAAATTTATGCTCCAAACATCGCAGGCATATCAAACGCTGACGCATCCGTGACATAGTCGTTTAAAAACGTCCCCCGTGACTAGTCTGTGGTGTCGTTATCTCCTGCGAGCTGGGGAAACACGGCGTTCTTGGGCATGGAAGTCTTCGTTAGCGAGGTGAGTTTTTTGCTCAGCGACGTATCCGTCTTAACCAAATCGCTCAGCGTCACGATCTTGTAGCCCTTGGCGACAAGGCCATCGATGATCTGCGGCAGCGCTTCGAGCGTCTGTTCGGAGCACTCGTCGCTATCGGTGAACAAAACAATGTTGCCCGGAGTCACCGATTCGAGCACTGTCGAAACCTGTTCGTCGGCGCCGTTGAGCAGCCAGTCGCCCGAATCGATATTCCACGAGACCACGGCAGACACCAGGTCCATCGCATCGATCCAGTTTTGCTCGTCAAACGCGGCGTAGGGAGCACGCAGCAACATCGTCTCGACGCCGGTCGCCGACTTAATCGCCTCGGTGCCCTTCGTGATCTGCTTGCGCACCGCCTCGCGATCCTTGCCCTTGAGCGAATCATCGCTGTAGCTGTTGGAGCCGATCTCGCATCCGGCATCGACAATCGCTTTGGCAGTAGCGGGCGAGGCTTCCGCAGCATCGCCCGAAAGGAAGAACGTCGCCGTGACGCCCTTTTCCTTGAGCACCTGCAAGACCTGCTTGGTCGCGCCGCTCAAACCCTCGTCAAATGTCAGGGCCACGTACTTTTCGTTGCCCTTGGGCGCTACGCTCGCGCACTCGACTACACAGTCGGTGGCAGGCACGACCTCGCCGCGGTCCTGCGTCTTGCCCGACTGCTCGCCGACCCATACCTCGGAGCGGCCCTGAACGCCCCAGGTTTTAACGTATTCGATAGCGCCCGTGCCCTCGACCTTCAACTTGGGCTCAATGGTCGTGACCTGGACCTCGTGCTTCTCGTACGTGTCGCGGCCGTCTTTGACCGTCACTTTCTCGCCGCCCGTTAGCTCGCGGCTATTCCACTTGCCCTGCTTCACCCGTTTGCCGTCCACCTTCACCGACAGCTTTTCGCCGCCACGGCGGGTAAGCACGCTATCGTCGACAGCCAACAAGTCGCCGGCATCGTAGGTGTCGGTCAGGCCTTGATCATCGATAAGGTTCTGCAACGTGGAGCCCACGCGCACCGAAGCCTGCTCCCCATTGAGCACAATGTCCACGCTGCGATTGACATAGCCCACGACGGCAGCGATAAACAGCACGAGCGCACAGCCGACAGCGATGAGCGCATAGGGCAGGCGGGACGGTCGGCGCGGTGAGCGCCCGTTGCCGATGCGCGCGCTGCGATCGCTAAACCCACGGCTATGGTTGAGGTACATCGCGCCGGGTTTACGGCGACGTCGACGCTGACCGCTGGGCAGCTGCCCCAGGTCGCGTCGCGCCGTCGGACGCGCACCCGAGCGCCCGTTTAAGTTAGATCCGTTTTGGCGCATGTGCCCTCCCCCATAAACACAGCGAGCCGGAGCAACATGTCTCCGGCTCGCCCCCCGTCATTTGGTACGTCGCTATTTGCTAGCTTTTGACGAGCCCCCGCTCGCCTTTTGATATTCGTCCTTAAAGGCCTTGAACATACCGCGCGTCTTGCCGAGCTGCTTGCCCAGTGCGCGACTGCCCTTGTCCACGGCGGCCGACCCCTTGTCATCGAGCACCTTGGCGCCCTTCTTGACCTTATCGCCCACCACGACACTGGCCTCGGCAGCCTTGGCGGCCGCGCCACCCGAATACCCGAGCGACTTGACCTCGTCCGAGACAATCATCGCGCCGTTCTCGTAGCCGCGCAGCATCGTCGGCGGCATCTGTGTGTCGCCCACCAGCACACTCGAGGCAGTGCCGGCGGTCACGTAGAACGTCTGCACGATACCCGAACGCGGCTTGAACTCAACGTCCGAGCAGTAGCCCACGACGTCGCCCGATTCCGTGCGCACGTCCATGCCAACCCAGATGATGCAATCGTCCAGGTTGATATCGAGGCGCTTGGCCGCGGCGGCATCGTAGGTGCCCTTGACGTCGTCGACCGCAACAGCACCCTCATAGACGCCGATGGCATCGAGCGCCACAAATCGATCGGGGCGCTCGATCATGCCCGCGATATCGGACTGGCGAACCATAAAGCCCACCACGCGCGTACCGCCCGGGGTAAAGACCGGAAAATGAATCTTGCCGAGCTTTTTGGGGCTGCGCGGCGTGCCGTCCTTTTTGGTGCGCTTGTCTTCGGCAGGCTTACGATAAACCTTGACGCCGACAAAATCCCCTGCGCGCATTATGCCTCGGTCGAGGGCTCCGTGGCCTCGGTGTCGGCCTCAGTGACGTTCTCGACCACGACGTCGGCAGCGGGCGTCACGTTGCCGCCCGAGATGGCGTCGTTGAGCTGCTCGCGAAGCTGGTCCATGCGCTCGCGGGCCAGGTCGACCTTGGCGCGCAGGTCATCGGTCTTGGCGTCGACCATCGGACCAAAGTCGTTGACCGCGGCACGAGCCTCCTCGGCACCGTGCTCGTAGGTGTCGCGCATGTTGTCCCAGGCATCGTTGGCGATATCGGCGGCCATGGCACGGGTCTCGGCACCCGAGCGCGGGGCCAGAGCAACGCCGATGATAGCGCCGGCGGCAGCGCCAAAGAGCGCACCGGAAACAAAGCTGAAAGTCTTTCCCATGATCATTCCTCTCCTGCGGGCACCTCGATGCCCACCGTTTGAATGCTGTCCATTATACCCGCAGCGCAACACTTGCCGTCGCGCTCATCTGCGTACGGTAAAAGCGCAGGTGCATGATGGTGATAAGCGAGTGAGCCTACTCCTGCGGTATGGCAGGCATGGCCACCGTGGCGGCCGGGTCCTCGCCGGCGCCATCAACGAGCGGAAGCGCACCTTCCTGTGCGGGGCCTGCCGGAACCGTCGCCGCGCCACCGTAGACGGCAGCGGGGGCCTCGTGGCTCTCGGCGGTCGCGCCCTCGGTATCGATTGCCTCCTGCAGCTCATCGTCAAAGCTCGGGACACCCTGGGGCTCCGCGGGCTCGGACTCGACAACTTCCTCAGCAGCTGCCTCGACGCCGGGTTCGGAATCGGCAGGAGCCTCGCCTTCGGCCCCGTCCTCGGCGTTTGCGGCGGCGATGGCCTCGTGCGGATCCTTGCCCTCGGCCTCGGCGCGCATACCCAGCACCAGGTTGCGCAGGCCCGCGACCGTGCCCTCCACGTCAGGGGCAGGCTGGTCGGCGTGTAGATAGGCCCAGTCCATCATAAAGGTCGCCGAAGACAGCGCGCCGATGGCCAGCGCGTCATCGGGGCATGAAAGCTCAACCTCAAAGACACGCTCATCGTGCTCGCTTACGCGGGTACGGCCGCACGAAATGCTGCCGGCGAGACCGGTCTCGTTCATGAGCTCCACTGTCACGTGCTCCAGCAGATGGCAAAGCTCGGTCTGGCCCATGCAGTCCTGGAATTCACGACCGGAATCGCCTAGGCACAGGTGCTTGGCAATCGCGGGCACCAGGTAGTACACGCGCGCCGTGGCCTCGATGTCCTCCGAGGTCATGAGCGGCATGCCGGGGTTCACCAGCACATGCGCGCAGATCTTGTCCTCGCTGACGGTGACCTTAAGGATGTTGAACAGGCCTGCCATAACTCTCCCCTACTCTTCCTTGCCCTACTCGTCGCCGTCGTGCGGGCCCGCAGAGCCCGCGCCCGGCGTCGCCGGCTTATCTGCCGAGGACTCGGAATCCTTCTTATCGGTTTCGGCCGGAGCGATCACGCGAATAAGCGAGATGCGCTGGCCACGCATCGACTGCACCTTGAACTTGTACCCTGCAACCTCAAACACCTCTCCGATGTCGGGCACCGAGTCGCAAAGTTCCAAAATCCAGCCGGCGATGGTCTCATAATCATCGCTTTCCTCGAGCGGCCAACCAAGCTCAATCGCATCATCGCACGAAAAACGCCCATCGACGAGCCACTCACGGCGCGAAAGACGCGTGAGGTACTTGTTGTCGGGGTCGAACTCGTCCTCGATCTCGCCCACGATCTCCTCGACGATGTCCTCGATGGTAATGATGCCAGCCGTGCCGCCGTACTCGTCCACGACCACCACGATCTGGTCGTGCGAAGTCTGCATCTCGGACAGCAGCGGCAGGATGTCCTTGGTGTCGGGCACAAAGGTGGCGTCGCGCAAATAACCGGCGATGGGCTGGTCGCCCTCGCCGTCGAGCGAGGGCTGAATCAGGTCCTTGATGTGCGCGATGCCCGCCACGTTGTCGGGATCTTCGTGATAGACGGGGATGCGGCTAAAGCCGGTCTGGCGCATAGTGGACAGCACGTCGGCGACCGTCTCGTCGTCCTCGCACATAGTGGTGTCCACGCGCGGCACCATGACCTCGCGGGCAACGGTATCGCCCAGGTCGAAGATCTCGTGGATCATACGCTTTTCCTCGTCGAGCAGGTCGTCCTGCTCCGAGACCATGTACTTAATCTCTTCCTCCGAGACGTTTTGGCGATCGTCGGCGCTCTTGATGCGCAGGATGCGGGCCAGACCATCGGAGCAAGCACCAGTCAGCCACACGAGCGGACGGGCGATCTTTTGGAAAAACGACAGCGGCCCCACGACCTGCTTGGACACGCCTTCGGCATTGGCCAGACCAATGCGCTTGGGCACAAGCTCGCCAATCACGATGGACACGAAGGCGACCGCAACGGTGATGATGACCGGCGCCAGTCCGCGCGCGATGGCAGAGAGCGGCGCGATGCCAAAGCTCATGAGCCACGTGGCGAGCGGGTCGGACAAGCTCGTCGAGGCGACCGCGGACGAGGCAAAGCCCACAAGCGTGATGGCGACCTGGATGGTGGCGAGCAGCTGGTCGGAGTCGGCAGCCAGCTTAACGGCGCGCTCGGCGCGTTTGTCGCCTTCCTCGGCCTCGTGCTCCAGCACGGCGCGCTTTGCCGTGGTGAGCGCCATCTCGGACATAGAGAAGTAGCCGTTGATGAGGGTCAAAACGAGGGTGGTGATAAGGGAGATGGTTATGTCCATCGGGAGTTTCTCGAACCTCCAAGATTCGGGACGTTAGGTAGTAAGCGTAGATAACGGATAGGGCAGTTGCGTCCGGCGGCCGCTTGGATGGGTCCACAGGCACAGACGTGATCGCTAGATTACGAAGAGGATCACCGCCATGAACTGGAAGATACTGCCGGCGAGCACCCACAAGTGAAACACACTGTGCAGGTAGCGCACGTTTTTAGCGATGTAGAACGGCACGCCCACGGTGTAGCACACGCCGCCGACAGCGAGCAGGGCAAGTGCCACGGGGTTGAGCAGCGACACGAGCTCGGGCAGCTTAAAGACGACGAGCCAGCCCATCAGCAGGTAGACCAGGCCGCTTACCCAGTGCGGTTGACGCTCGCGCATAAAGCACTCGAGGGCGATGCCGATAATGGCGATGGCCCATACGGCAAAGAACAGCATAGGGCCGCCGTCGTTTGCGAGCGTGATGAGGCAAAACGGCGTATAGCTGCCGGCTATGAGCAGGTAGATGCAGCTGTGGTCGATGATGCGAAACACGCGCTTGGCGCGTGCGGGCTGAATCGCGTGGTAGAGCGTAGAGGCTAGGTATTCGAGGATAATGCTGACGCCATAGACAATCGCCGCGGCCATGTGAGCCGGGCCTCCGCCGCGAAGAGCGGCAAATACGATCAGGAGCACCAAGCCCGCGATACCCAGCAGGCAACCGACACCATGGGTGACGGAGTTCATGATCTCCTCGCCCACCGTGTAGTGTGGAACGGCCGCGGCCTTGGGTCGCGGCTTGGAACTGTCGCTCGAATCGGACATGCCGGTTACATCCTCCAAGTAAATAGTTCTCAACACTATATCAAAGCGTCTGGGTACGTGCGAAATTTGCACCATACGTGACCCCTTGTTTACCCATTCTTTTCTTGTTGACGCATCAACGGCGAACATCCATAATGCGCTTGTTTTAAGTGTTGACGTATCAACATCTTTAAGAAGAACCGTAAATGTCTCAAAGCGCACACCCCCATCGAAAGCTTAAGATGACCGTCGTTGTTGCGCTGGCGCTCGTTGTCACGTTGCTCGGATTTGCCGGCAACTTTTTGTTTGACTTTGCCCTGAACCCCCAAGCGCCGTACACCATGAAAATAATGCAGGATGGCAAAGACGACAAAAAGGCGAGCAGCCGGATGCCGTGGAAACCGAGGCGCGGGCGTGGTTTAAAGAGAATCGCGAGAGCAGCAGCCTCACCGCGGGCGACGGAACCGAGCTCGCCGCTTGGTGTTTTGCCGCCCCAGAGACCACTCACAATTACGCCATCTGCCTACACGGATACACCAATGAGCCCATCGGTATGGCCCGATACGCCAAACGATTCCATGACCGCGGCATGAACCTGCTCGCGCCTGCCCAGCTTTCCCTTGCTCGATGTAGCAAACTTGGTGTGCAACGTGCGCGCAGGCTACGACTTTCATAAGGCAAGCAGTGTGGAGCAACTCAAACACGCGACGGATCTCATGTTGTTTATCCACGGCGCCGCCCACGCCAAGAGTGCGCAAGTTGACCCCGAGCTCTACTGGAACACAGTCAACAACTTCCTCGACGAGTATTTTTAGGCAACAAGCAACGTCTGGGTTTTGTTGCCAAAAACGCCTTGTGGTCGGCGGTGTTCGACTTTTCCCCGCACTTCCGAAAAGCCGCCCGTGAGCGCTGTGCTCGCGAGCGGCTTTTGCTCGAATTACGCCACAAAGGCGCTTATATTGTCCAATAGCTAGGCGCTATTTGACCTCGATAAGCTCGTACTTGCTCGTGCCCAGGCCGATCTTCTCGGCGTGCGCGATGCACGCGCGCCAGTCGGTGTCGGGATGCGTGATGCAGAAGGGGTCACGCGCCTGCTCGCCCTCCAGATGCTCGTGGTTATGCTCCATCTTGGCCGCGCTATCGGTGAGCTCGGTGTTGGGCAGCGGCTCGGACGCCATGACGGCATCGGCACAGGCCTGGTCGATGGCGACCGGGTCGAAGCTCGCGAACATGCCGATATCGTTGACGATAGGCGTATCGTTTTCGGGATGGCAATCACAGTTGGGGCTGATATCCATGGCAAGCGAGATGTGGAAGCTCGGGCGGCCGTCGACGACGGCCTTGGTGTACTCGGCGATCTTGCAGTTGAGCACGTCGGCCGCGGCGTCATAGACGGGCTTGATGGCGTCCTGGTTGCACACGCCGATGCAGCGTCCGCAGCCCACGCAGCGATCGTGGTCGATGGCAGCCACGTGCACCGTGCGAGTAGCGCCGCTGGCAAGCTCGCGCTCGCGGGTGTCGTCGAACGAGATAGCGTTGTGCGCGCAGATCTTTTCGCAGGCACGGCAGCCAATGCAGTGCTCGGTCGCGACGTTCGGCTTGCCGGCGGCATGCTGCTCCATCTTGCCGGCACGGCTGCCGCCTCCCATGCCCAGGTTCTTCATGGCGCCGCCAAAACCGGCCTGCTCATGGCCCTTAAAGTGGGTGAGGCTAATCACGATATCGGCATCCATGAGCGCCTGGCCGATCTTGGCCTCGCGCACGTACTCTCCGCCCTCGACCGGGACGAGCGCCTCGTCGGTACCCTTGAGGCCGTCGGCGATGATGATCTGGCAACCCGTGGCATACGGGGTAAAGCCGTTCTGGTAGGCGGTATCGATGTGCTCGAGCGCGTTTTTGCGGCTACCCACATAGAGCGTGTTGCAGTCGGTGAGGAAGGGCTTGCCACCCAGCTCCTTCACGACATCCGCGACGGCGCGGGCGTAGTTGGGGCGCAAAAAGCTCAGGTTGCCCAGCTCGCCAAAGTGAATCTTGATAGCGACGAACTTGTTCTCAAAGTCGATCTGCTCAATACCGGCACGGCGGATGAGGCGCTTGAGCTTGTCGAGCTGGCTCTCGCGAGCATGCGTACGCAAGTTGGTGAAGTACACCTTAGCGGGTGCTGCGGGTGAAGTTGCGGTCATATATATCCCCTCGGTCTATATGGCGTTACAGACATAGAGGATGGTACCCGTTAAAGCGGGGTCAATGTCAAGTACGGCGCCTAGTCATTGGGGACAGACTTAAATGACTGAAACCACTCATTGGGGACGGACTTAAATGAGTGCCTCGACACCCGGCAGTTAGGGACGTTCCTTTCCTGCCGGCAGTTGGGGACAGTCCTTGGCAACCCTGCCGGCGAGCCGGCGAATCGGCAAAGACTGTCCCCGATGACTAGTCGTTTAAGTCTGTCCCCAATGACCACTCTTGGTCGTTTAAGTCTGTCCCCAATGAGCACCCAATGACTAGGTAGCTAGGCGTGGGATTTGGCGCGTGCGAGGGCTAGGCCTACGGCAGCGATGGCCGCGGCAAAGAGCACCGTGACGCCCAGATCGCAGGCGATGTCTCCCAGCACGGCGGACGTCAGGTCCGACGAGAGCGCCTTGCCGATCGCGTCGTTCACCCAATATGTCGGCACAAAGTGCGCTACGGTCTGCACGGCCGGGCCCATCAGCGACAGCGGCATCCAGGCGCCGCCCAAAAACGTCATGAGCATGCCGAGCAGGTTACCCACACCGTTGAGCAGCTCCTCGCGCGCGCCCAGGCTCGACAACGCAAAGCCAACGGCCAGCGGCGTGCACGCCAGGGCAAACGTTGCCGCCAGCGCTAGGCACACACGACTCGCGCCGACCTCGGCGACCGCGCCGGCAAAGCCCACGACGCCCATCATGCTCGACACAAACCAGATGCAGACGGCGAGCACGGCGGCGGCCGCAAACACGGCAAGCGAGCGCTGACGCTCGGAGACCGGACTGGCCTCCATGCGGCGCACGCGCTCGGGCTCGTTCATGCCCGAGAACACCAGCCCCACCGATACGATGACCGACGAGATAATCGCGTACGTGCCAAAGTTGAAGTACGACTCAAGCGTGGCGGCGGCTGTCGAGTCGACCTTGACCTGCTCGATCTCGACCTCCGCGCGCTTGGCGGCGGCACGCTCGGCGGCCTTGGCGACGTCACCGTCGGAGGCAGTAGGATCAAGTGCGGCCGCGGCGCCCGCGAGCGAGATCCAGCGTGAGGCCTCGGCAGACGAAAGCGCCGCCGCCATGGTGCCGGCACCGTAGGTCACATCGAGCTTGGGCAGGGACTCCCCCGCTCTGGCGGCTGCAACGAGGTCGTCCTCAAACCCCTCCGGGATAAAGAACACGCAGTCGGCGCTGCCCTTGGCGCTGTTGCTCTTGGAGAGCGCGTCCGCAAGGTCGTAGGTGTCCTCGCCGATACCCGTGACCAGATCAAAGCGCGAGCCCAGGTGCTTGGTAAGCGCACGCGAAAGGTCGCTGTCGTCGCGGTCGACCACGATCACGTTGGTGTCGTAGGGCTCGTACTCGGTGAGCTGCGACGAGTTCCAGCTCACCGATGCCGCGATGAATACGCCCATGAGCGAGATGAACACCGTATAGATGAGCAGGTAGAACGGGTGCGCCAGCGCCATGCGAAGCGCAGTCTTAAAGGTGCTCATAGCGGCTCCTTCCAAAGATCAGCGTGGCGACGGCAACGAACAGCAACGCCATAAGGGCCAGCGCGCCAGCGCGAACGGCAAAGGGACCCAGGTCCTCAAAGAAATACAAGCGGTTGAACATGTCGCAGATAAGCTTGACGGGATTGAGCCAACTCTCGGCCGGGCAGGCGCGGGCGACGTCGTCGGCAAGCGCCATCGCCGGCTCGCCATAAAGCCCGGCGAACAGGGCACACGTGGTGGCAAAGCCTGTGAGGATGCCCGACTTGGACGCCTTGCCGCCCTTAACGGGAAGCGTGCCCACAAAAAGGCCCAGACCCGTGGCGGCAAGCGCGGACACGGCGCCGCCCACCAGGCAGAGCCCCTCGCGCCCGCCAAAGTCGACCCCCACGACCAGGCGCACGTAGCCGATCGCGATCGCCATCGAGGCAAAGGAGACCAACCACGCGCCCACAAAGATGCCGGCCAGCGATGCCGTCTTGGAAAGACCGCCCACGCAGCGACGCGCGCCAAGGCCCGACAGATTGGGCTGCAGGTCGACGACGCTCAAGGCGGCAAACTCGGCAGACATCATCGCAACCAGGCCAAAGAGCGCGTAGTAGTAGATGACCGTGCCATCGGGCGTGGCACGCGTCAGGCTCACACGGCGGATTCCGCCCTCGAGCGACAGGGCGCGCGCAACTGCCTCCGGGTCGGCGAGCGCCGCCGGGTTGTCCTGGGCAATCTGGCGCATGAGCTCGGCATTTTGCGTATACGAGCTTGCCACCGTCTCCAGGATGCTGCGGTCGGTGAGCACCGACGTCGCACGCGAGCTGTCACAGCTCGAAAGCAACGTGAGTTTGGGCGTGCCCGCAGCATCGACCGCATAGATGCCCGCGACCTCGCCGGCCTTAAGAGCACGGTTCGCATCGACTGCATCGTCGCACTCGTGGATCTCGAGCAGTTGGTCGTCGCCTTCCTTGGCAAGCGACGTCGCCACGTCCTTAAAGGTCGAGGCGCCCCAGGCCTCATCCGCCACGACGGCCACCGGCACCGGGTCGACCGTGCCGTCGGAGCTCAGATTCGCAAACATAAACATGAACATCGTGGAAAGCGCGACGGGAAAGATCGCGCCCCAAACCCACGTGCTCGGCCGGCGCAACAGCGTCTTGACCGTAATGATAATGGTGTTGAACATGGCCGCCCCCTAGTCGCGCAGCTTGCGGCCGGTGATCTCGAGGAACACGTCGTTGAGGGTCGGCGGCTCGCTCCACACGCGGCCGAGCGCCACATCGGCAGTGCGCAGCGTGTCGAGGATGTCAACCAGGTTGTGCGGGCTCGCTTCGCAGGTGCAGATGAGCTCGCCGCCGGAAAGCTCAACCGAAAGCACATGCTCGAGGGCGCGCAGTCGCTCGACCGTGGCGAGCTCGACGGCGCCGACCTCGACGGTCACGCGCTCGCCCATCTGAATCATGCGCTTGAGCTCGTCGTTGGTGCCCTGCGCCAGCACGCGCCCGCTGTCCATGATCATGATGCGGCTGCAGATCTGCTCGACTTCCTCCATGTAATGGCTGGTATACACCACCGTGGCGCCTTCGTCGCGCAGGCGGCAGATGCCCTCCAGGATGGCGTTTCGGCTCTGCGGGTCGACGGCCACCGTGGGTTCGTCGAAGAAGATGAGCTCGGGCTTGTGCGCGATGCCGCAGGCGATGTTGAGGCGACGCGCCAGACCGCCCGAGAGCTTGCCGGGGCGAAACTTGGCAAAGTCGCCCAGCCCGACAAAGTCGATGGCCTCGTCGACCAGCTCGCGACGGCGCTTGCGGTCGTTGACGTAGAGGCTGCAGAAATAGTCGATGTTCTCGCGCACCGTGAGCTCGTCGAACACCGCCACCTGCTGCGGCACCACGCCGATGCGGCGCTTGAGGTCGTAGCGGGCGGGCGTCATGGGCTCGCCGAACAACTCGATGGTGCCTTTGTCGTAGGCGAGCAGCTGCAGAATGCAGTTGATGGACGTAGTCTTGCCCGAGCCGTTAGGGCCCAGCAGGCCAAAGATCTCGCCGGGGGCGATGCTCAGGTTAAAGTGGTCGAGCGCGATAAGATCGTCGTAGCGCTTGACGAGGTTTTCGACGTGGACGATGTCTGTCATGAGGCGGCCCTTCTGTTGATTTCGGCCCGGTACGATTGCATCATCGCAGGAGCCGCCGGCGCGCACCAGTGAGCTTTGTCACGAGTGCGGCGGGGGCGGGCGGGAGGAATGTCACGGTTGCGGCACCTGAGCAATCGTCGCGCGCACCATCGCGTACAATACCCGTATGAACAGGCTATTCGACAAATCGATCATGCTGGCGTGCTGTATCGCGGCCGCTCTGGGCCTTGCTGTGGATGCTTGCTTGGTCGCGGCGTTTTGTCTTGGCGTCGCAGTCGCCTCGCTTACGGAAATTGCGCAAGGCGAACGTGCCCGCCGCGCCGGTGAGGCCGCGAGCTACGCTTACATTATGGTGACCGTCTTTGTGCCGTCGTTTGTGCCGTTTGCGCCCCTCGCCCTCTATGACATCGCGCGATACGTGCGCCGCGAACACGTTTGGGTCGCGCTGGGCGCCGGCGCCATCTTTGTCTGCGCACTCGTCGCATATGCCCACGCCGGCGCGCTTCCCACCCGTGCGCTGCTGTTGACCGCCATCCTTTCAGTCGCCGCCACCTTGCTGTCTCTGCGCACCGCTCAGCTGGAGCGCGAGCAGGAGCGCATGCATCGCACCCGCGACGAGCTGCAGGAGCGAGCCCTCGCGCTCGAGGCGCGCAACCGCGACCTTGCCGACCGCCAGGACTACGAGGTCGAGCTCGCAACGCTCGCCGAGCGCGCCCGCATCGCACGCGAGATCCACGATAACGTGGGGCACCAGCTCACGCGCGCCTCGCTGCAAACCGAGGCCCTACGCGTGGTCCACGCCAACGAGCCCGGCGTCGCCGCCGACTTCGCTGACGTCAAGCGCACCGTGGACGAAGCGCTTCAGCTCGTGCGCTCGAGCGTCCACGCGCTCAACGACAACGCGGCGAATCTCTCCGTACAGCTCGAGCGCATCGTGGAGGGCGCGCGCTCAGATGGCGGGCCGCAGATTGAACTTGAGGTTTTGGCCGAGCATGCGCCCGCAAATGTCGCCAACTGCTTTGCGGCGGTCCTGCGCGAGGCGCTTTCCAACGCCATACGCCATGCTTGCGCCCATACTGTCACCGTACGATGCATGGAGCATCCGTCGTTTTACCAGCTCATCGTTACCGACGATGGCGCAGGCGGGGCTCAAGTAAGCGGCCGCAACGTCACAGGAGGCATGGGGCTCGGCTCCATGCGCGAGCGCGTCGAGGCGCTTGGCGGCACCTTCACCGCCGGCCCACGCGCCGGCGCCGGCGGCTGGCGTGTGTTTGCCACCGTTCCTAAACAGCAAGGAGATGAGGGCCGATGAGGCTCATCGTTGTCGACGACGACCGCTTGGTGGTCGATTCGCTCAAGATAATCCTGGGCGCCCAGCCGCAGATCGAGGTGGTGGGTACCGGCGCCGACGGCAACGACGCAGTGGCTCTTTATGCCGAACACGCACCCGATATCGCGCTGCTCGACATTCAGATGCCGGGGCGCGACGGACTTTCGGCGGCCCGCGAGATCCTTGAGCGCGACCCTGCGGCGCGCGTGGTATTTCTGACGACATTCTCGGATGACGAGTACATTGTGTCGGCGCTCAAACTGGGTGCCCGCGGCTACCTGATCAAAACCGATGTCGCCGCCATCCCGCCGGCGTTGGCGCAGGTCATGGACGGTAAACGCGTGCTCGAGGGCAAGGCAATCGAGGATGTCGACTTTGATGGGGCGGGCGTCGAGGCGGGCACGACCCGCCGGCCCGCGGCCTTCGTCAGCCTGACCGACCGCGAGTTCGAGGTCGCCGAGCTCATTGCCCGCGGCCTCGATAACAAGGAGATTGCCGCCACCGCCTATATGGGCGAAGGCACCGTGCGAAACCACATCAGCTCAATCCTGGCCAAAATGGGCCTGCGCAACCGCACGCAGATCGCCATCGCCTACCTGCGAGGGTAGTTGCCCGAAGACCGACCGCCCCGGCATAACAAAATGTCTGCTACCTGTTTAATGCCATTTCAAAACTATGCCGGTTTACGGGGCTAAACTCAGGACCCCCATCCATACCCGCGTTTTCTGTAAAATGACGGCTCGTCTACCTGCGGTTTTATTTTCACGAACATCAGCATGGTTGGGGACTCGTGACTCAGCCCCGTAAACCGGCCTAGTTTTGTCCGAGCGGCCACGTCAAGTGTCTCCGCAAGCCGCTTCAAGCCAAAAACGATCCGTTTTCCTCCGTCCCCAAGGGATCAGCCGGAACAGCTCCACGAAATCGGCCCATCTACTACGTTTAACTCGATACCCCTGACCATACCTTCGTTTTGAGCAAAACCGCAGGCGTTCTACCTGCGGTTTTGTTTTCGCGTTTTTTGATATGGTTGGGGGTAAGGGACTAAACGTAGTAGATGGGCCGGTTTCGTGGCAAGCCCTCCTCGCCTACGCACAAAAGCGCCGCCACGGAGGAGGGAGATGCCTCCGTGGCGGCTGGGGGTGGGGGGGGTGGGGCTATGTTCTGGCTCCCCGCCGGCCGCCCGGGGCCTTTTGGCCCCGGGCGCCGCCAGCGTGCCTAGCGTTTACGGATACCCCAGACCAGGGCTCCGACGCCGGTCATGGCGATAACAAACGCCATGAGCAGTGCGGCGGCCTGCTGGTCACCCGTGGTGGGCAGGAAACCCTTGACCGTCTTGACGATGTTCGTCACGGTCTTGGGCGTGCCGGGATCGGGCGTCGGCACGGGCGTCTCGGGCTTCTTGTACGTGTTGTTGAACACGATACCCTCGACGCTCTTGTCGCCCTTGGTAAAGGCGACATTCGCCTTGAGGTTGCCCTCGCCGTCATCGGCCACGTTGACGGTCGCGGTAAAGACGGACTTGTCATAGGTCATACCGGCCTCGTCGCCCTTGACCTCGCTGATGGTGTAGACGTACGTACCGGGCTCGTCGTACTCGAACTTGTCGAAGTTGATCTTGCCGTCGGCATCGTTGGTGACCGTAGACTCAATGTCCTCGCCAACGAGCTTAAAGCTAAACTCGTCCTTCTTGAGCTCGCGTCCCTCGAGCACCTTGATGGCACCGATGGAGACCTGCGTGGGCATGGCATGATACTTGTTGGTAAAGCCAGCCGACTCAGTAGTTCCCTCGAGCTTGTGCGTCGCGGTCAGCGTGCCGTCGCCGTTGTCGGAGACAGTAGTCACGACGGTGTAGGTCGTGCCGTCATAGGTGACGCCCTTGTACAGGCCGAGCGCGTTGGGGCAAGCCTCGCGCAGCATGTACGTGTGCGCGCCAGGTGCCTCGTAGCGGATCGGGCTCAGCGCGACGGTGCCATTGGCGTCGTTGGTGCCGGTCGCGACAACCACGCCGTCCTCGAGCAGCTCAAACGTGAACTCGCCTGCTGCAAGGTCGCGTCCGGTCAGGCGCTTGACCGTCTTGACCTGATCGGTCACCACAGAATCGGTAGGCGTCACGCTGTAGGTGTTGGTGAACGTGAAGGCAGCGCCGTCGTCACCCTCGCGCACGACCTTCAGATGTCCGGCACCGTCGTCAGTCACGGTGTAGGAAACCTTACGCGTGGCGTTGGCGTCGTTGGTCACGCCAGGGGCGCTACCGGACTCGGTCACCGTGTAGGTAAAGATGTGCGAGCGCGGGGCGGTGGGGGCTGCGGGCTCGGACTCGCCGCCGGACTCGTCGTCATTGGCATCAGCGTCGACGTCGGCCTCTTCAGCCTCTGCCTCGTCGGCCTCGGCTTCATCAGCTTCGTCTGCCTCAGCCTTATCGGTCGCATCATCCGTCACGCCCAAGGCGCGGTTGAGGTCCTCGAGCGTAAAGTGGATCTTGCCAAAGTCCACGTTGCCGGCCGCGTCGTTGGTTGCGGTCGTGTGCTCGGGCATCGGGGCGCCCGCCTCATCGGCGGTCACGGTAAAGGTGAACTTACCCGTGATATCGGCCGGGGTCAGGCCCTCGGCAGCCTGGAGCTTCTTGGCGCCGGCGAGCGCGGCGTCAACGGCATCGGCGCCGTAGACGTTCTCGAACACGGGCTCGACGCCACCGTAGTCAGGATTCGCCGTCAGAGTGCCGTCGCCGTTGTCGACGACGATGACCTTAAAGCTAAAGCTCGACTTCGCGGCAGTAATACCCTTTGCTGCGAGCGGGGACGTGTACTCAAACGCCGTGTAGTTGATAGTCCACGCAAGCTTGGCGTCCGTGTCGGTACGGATGGCGCGTCCGGCGCTCACCAAATCGGCGAGCATCTCAGTCGTGTAATGCAGCGTGCCAAAGCTCACCTGGCCGTTGATGTTGGTCGCCACAGTGCCGTCAATGGCTTCCGTCTCGCCCGCATAGGCGATGCCAAAGTAGAACTCGCCGTTGGCCAACGGACGACCGGTCAGGGTCTTGGTGGCGACAATCTGCGCAAGCTCGCCGCCCGGGTTATCGGTCGAGGCGTGGTAGCTGTTGGTGAACGAGACCAAGGCGCTCTCGACCTTATTCTCGCCGCTCTTGTGGACCGCCACAGGTGTGCCATTGGGTCCGCCAGAAACGGTCGTCGTAGCGGTGAGCGTACCAGCGCCATCGTCGGCGATAGCGATCGTCACGGTGCGCACGGCCTCGTCGTAGGTGTAACCGGGCTGGCCATCGTTCTTCTCGGCAACGGTGTACGTAAAGGTCTTGCCCGCGTCAGCCTGCGTAAACTTGACCTCATGGCCAGCCAGGATGTCGATCAGACCAACCGTTGCCTCTGCCGTTGCAGGGGACTTGTACACGTTGGCGCCCTCGTGCAGGCCGAGCGCGATGGCCGAAGCCTCGTCGGCGGGCGTCACGGTAAAGGTGAACTGACCCTCGGTCATGGGACGTCCGTAGAGGCTCTTGCTGAGCTTGAGGCCGCCGGCCGCGGTGTAGTTGAGCTCAGTGCGGTACGTGTTGGTAAAGCTTCCGTTTTCCGTGGTGACGTTGGCGGTCAGGGTGCCGTCGCCGTTCTCGGTCACGGTCACTTCGGCGGTTGCGACATGCGCGTCATACGTCATACCGGCCGCGCTGCCCGCGTTCTCGCGGATCTCGTACTTGTAGGTTCCGGCAGCCGTGTAGTGGATCTTGCCGAACTTGATGGCGGCGATGCCTTCGTTGTCCGCATCCTGCTTGGTCACGGTTACGGTTGCCGGGTCGGGCAGTGGGGTGCCCTCGGGGGCCGTGATGGTAAAGCTGAACTTGTCTGCATCCGTCCAGTCGCGACCGTCGATGGCCTTGCTCAGGTCAAAGTCGAGCTCTTCGTCGAGCGGGGTCACGCTGTAGGTGTTCTTGAACTCGACGGGCTCGTCGTCCTTCAGGACGTGCTCGGCCTTGAGCGTACCGTCGCCGTTGTCCGTGATGGTGGTCTCGATGGTGAACTTGGCGTCGCTGTAAGTGACGCCCTTGCTGGTGGTTCCGCCGTTGACCTCGCGCAGCGTGTAGGTGTGTGCTCCGGCCTTGTAGTACTTCACGGGGCTCATCGTAATCGTGCCGTCGGCGGCGTTCTTGCCAGTGGCGACGACCTTGTCGCCCTCGACGAGCTCGAAGCTAAACTCGCCGGCCTTGAGGTCGCGGCCGTCCAGAACCTTGGTCGCGGTGATCTGGTCGGTGACGCGCGTCTCGACAGGCGTCACGCTATAGGTATTGGTGAACGTAAAGGCCGCGTTGCCGTCCGACTTGCGGGACACCCTCAGATTACCCTCGCCGTCATCAGTCACGGTGAAGGAAACCGTACGCGAAGTCTCGGCGTCGTTGGTCACGCCAGCGACCTCGCCGGACTCGGTCACGGTGTAGGTAAAGGTGTGCTCGCGCTTCTCGGGCTTCTCGCCCAGAGCCTTGTTAAGGTCGTCGAGCGTAAAGGTGATCTTGCCAAAGTCGACCTTGCCCTTGGCATCATTGGTCACGCTCGCGTTCGCGGGCATGGGTGCGCCCTCTTCACCGGTCACGGTAAAGGTGAACTTGCCGGCAATGTCAGCCGGGGTCAAGCCATCAGGAACCTGCAGATTCTTCTTGCCCACAAGCGATGCCTCGACAGGTGCGGCAGTGTAGGCGTTCACAAACTCGTTGCCGGCGTCGCCGTAGCCAGCCGTCGCCGTCAGGGTACCATCGCCGTTGTCGACAACGGTCACATACGCGTCAATTGCCGACACGGTAGCGCTCACGCCCGCGGGCAGCTCGCCGGTCTGCTCGGCAGCGATGTAATGAATGGTCCACGTGGGTTTGTCTGAGCTAGCATCAAGCGATGCCTTGCCTTCCTCGACCAGCTTGGCGAGCGATTTGATCGTGTACGTCAGCGGACCGAACTCAACCTTGCCACCCTTGTTGGTTGCATTCAGCAGAACCTCATCGTGCCCCGCATAGCTCAACGCAAACTTAAATTCGTCGTCGGCCATCGGGCGCCCCGTGAGCGTCTTGGTTGCCTCAAGAGTCAGCGGGGTTTCCGTCTTGGCACTATAGGTGTTCTTGAACTCGGTCTCGCCCGAGATCTTTTTAACGTCAGCCTTAAGCCCACCCGTGGCCTTAACCGCCACGGTCACCTTGAACGTGGCAACGTTCTCGCTGTAGGTGATGCCACCGGCGCCGCCCTTGACCTCGCGGACCTCATAGGTGTACTCGCCCGGCTTGTTGCAGGTAATCTCGCCGAAGTCGATTGCTGCCTTGCCCTTGTCTAGGTCAGCCTTGCGCACGTTCGCAGTCGCGGACGCGGGCATCGGAGCGTCGTTATCGGACGTCGCAGCGAGTTCAAACTTAAACTCATCGGTATCCGTCCAGCTGCGGCCATCGAACACCTTGGTCAGGCCAAAGCTGGCCTTGGTATCCACCGTTGTCGGCGTCACGTTAAAGCTGATCTTGCCGTTGTTGCCCAGGTAGGAATTGACATGCGTCGCGGTCGCCTTGGCGGACACGTTGTTCCACTTGGGATTGAGAACGTCAGTCGCGGTACCGGTGCTGTTGCTCTTCTTGGTGGTATGGAGCTCGTCGATAAAGGCCAGACGCGCGGTTCCCACGCTAAACGAAAGGTTGTCGTCCTCGTCGTGAACTATGGCGCCGTCAAGCTTCGCAGCGTCGCCGCCGATAAACTCGATGACGGCAAAGGCGGGCTTGGCCTCGCCGTTTTCGCCCTTTGCCTCAAACTCGTCCTTGTAGTAATAGATGTCGTCGGCAGCCAGCGAATCCTTCGCAGGCTGCGTGCAATCCTCGTCCACATAAATGGGAGTCTGCTTCTGGAAATAGTAATAGCGGTTGGTGTCGGCAGGCTCAAAGTTTGCGATCGTATCGCCCAGCGCGCCAGCATTCCACTTGTTCGCGTAGAAGTTAACGGTCTTGGAACCGTTCTCCGCGGTGGTCGTATTGCTCTTGATGTAGTCCTCGAGCCCCTTTACGTTCTTGGGCGTAAACAGGTTATCGAGCGCTTCTTTCTTAACGCTTGAGGTGTAGTTCACCTGAATGGGCTCAGTATTGTCGACCGTAAGCACGCCGTCGGTGATCTTAAAGTGGCGCAGCGGAATCAGCGACGCAGGAATCTTAACCGTTACGATATCGCCGGTCTGAGGCTTGCCCTCTTCGGCATGCTGAACAGTGATGACCAGGTTCGCAGCGGCACCAGAAAATGTGTAGGTGTCGACATTGCCTTCGGTCTTCTTTGTCGGCTTGTCAAACGTCGTACCGTTATACACGACAGACGTAAAGTCGTCGACCTGCATAAAGTCGCCCAGCCTATCGGTAAACGTGATGTAGCCGGACTCATGCTCGCCATAACCGTCATGGACTTCTGTCGGGGAACCAGTCTTGATAATGCTTCCCGAGATCTCTTCAAAGATCTTCTCGAGTTCAGCGGCGCTGGTTGCCGACTTGTAGTAATTGGCGTTTTCTGCGCGCGCACCAAAGTTGATGGTCCATCCGCGCCAGATAGAAATGCTGGATGAGGCGGCAGGATAGTTGCTCGACACGGCATGCATGAACTTATTCTCTTTGCTTGTGCCATCAACCGTGGGGTCGGCACTGGGGTTTACGCCGCTAAAGATACCGATCGTATAAATGTCGGCACCTTTATCCTTGATCTTCTTGGCGCTGTTGATAGCGTCATTGGCAACCTTGTTCTCGAATCCGTCCCAACTCGTGGGCGAGCCATCGGTGAAGAAGACAACGACCTTCTTGGCATCAGCACGCCCAGACGAAATGCCCTCGGCCAGCTGTAAGCCATAATCGGCTCGCGTGGCGCCAGCGGGACTGATGGAGTCGATCGTACTCTTAAGGCTCTCCGCGTCCTCGCCCTTGCAGAGCGTCAGCTTCTTCATGGTCTGCGAGTAGTTATAGCCGTTTTCATCCCTGTCGTTGCCGACCGTGGTAGACCTCTTTGTTCCCGCAAACTTTACGATGGCAACCTGATGCTGCTTGGATTCATCTGTGATGCTTTGGTTTTGCGTGGCGATGGTGTCAATAAAGCGATTGGCGGCCGTCTTCAGCGCGTCAATACGCTTGGTATGGTCGTTTGTACTCATCTCATCATCCATCGAGCCTGAAGCGTCCAGCACCATCACGATGTCGAGCGGCTTGCCGGAAACCGTCGTATCGGATGTCGAGGAAATAGCAGACAGCGTGGTCAGGAAATCTGAATCTCCGTTCTCGATTGCCTTGACCGTCTTGTCGGTCCAGATTCGGCCGACGTTTTGAGTTGTCACTTTCTTGCCTTCATAGCCACCGGCCCAGAACTTCCAGTAGTTGCTGGTGTCAGGGTCGACGACCTTTCCGGTCATTATCGGTCCGTCCATTCCGGTGCTGGACCTGGCGTTGGCCTCGGGCAGCATGGCAAATGCTGCAGCCGGCAACACCAACACTACGGCCAGTATCACCGCCAAGAGACCCCTCGTGTACCTACTCATCGCGTCTCCCTTCTCGCGGTCTCAAACCTTGCATTAGCCTAAAGTTACGGAATGAGACACAATTTGAGCAGGTGACACACGTTCCAGATTCGGTTTTGAACGTGAGACAAATGTCTCACCAAAGTTGAGACACGAGGGTTTTCGCAGGAAAACAGGTGCGACTCAAGATCGACGGCCAAAATCGCCCGTTTTCTTCCACCCCCGAGGGAGTGACCGATGGCGCTCGCCACGAAATTGGCCCATCTACTACGTTTGACTCGATACCCCCGACCATACCCGCTTTTCATGCAAAATCGCAGGCGTTCTACCTGCGGTTTTGGTTTTGCGGTTTTCAGTACGGTCGGAGGTTCGCTATCCAGCCCCGTAAACCGGCATAGTTTTGTTAACGGCAGCCTAACCGCGCGTTTAAGCGCGGGGCCGGTGGGGCATTTTTGCCCCACCGGCCCCTATTCCAGCGCTATTCCGGCTTGGTTTCTACCGTGGGAGTCTTGTCCGCCGCGACTGGAGTGCGCGCGGTGTCCATAGTCAGGCAGTGCTTGGGGCAGCTCTCGATGCACTCGCCACACACCACGCAAGCGTACGGGTCGATGGACCAGGTACCACCCTTGCGATCGACCGCAAGCGCGCCCGCCGGGCAGCGACGCGCGCACATACCGCAGCAGATGCACACGTCCATATCGTTGACGATATGCCCGCGCAGGCGCTCGGGCGCCGTCAGCTCCTCCTGCGGATAGCACACCGTGACCGGCTGCTTGACCATAGAGCCCAAGGCCGTCTTGGCAAATGTCAGCAAACTCATGCCGCGCCTACCTTTCCGTGCAACTAATGCAGGGGTCGATGGTCAAGATAATCATGGGCACGTTGGCAATGAGCACGCCCTGCAGCGCATGCGTCAGGCCCGCCAGGTTTTGCGACGTCGGCGTGCGCACACGGAAACGGTCCAAATTCTTGGTGCCGTTACCGCGCACATAGTAGTACGCCTCGCCGCGCGGCTGCTCAATCACAACCTCGCCGCGCGCGCCATCGGCTGGCGTAAGCTTGGTACGCCCGCCGATGCCGTCGTGCGGAATCTTGCCCACAAGCTCCTTAATGATGTCCATGGCCTGCGTGACCTCGGCACAGCGCACCTGGCAGCGGGCATAGCAGTCGCCATCGGTAGCAACGATGGGCTCAAACGCAGCCAGGTCCGCATAGGCACCGTCGCCAAACATGCGCACGTCGTAATCCACGCCCGAGGCGCGCCCAAACGGACCGACCATCGAAAGCTCCAGCGCGTCCTTCTTGCTGATCACGCCCACGCCATGCAGGCGCTCGCCGCAGCTGTCGTCGTCCAAAAAGGTATGCACCAGGGCCTCGTAGTCGGGGCGCATGGCATCGAGCGTCTGGACAATGCCCGCCAGCTCGGAGTTCTCAATGTCATGCTTAAGGCCGCCGATCTCGTTAATCGACAGAATCACGCGACCGCCACACGTGCTCTCAAAGATCTTGAGAATCTGCTCGCGCAGGGTCCACGACCGATAGAACAGCGCCTCGAAGCCAAAGGCATCGGCGAGCAGGCCCAGCCACAGCAGGTGCGAGTGAATGCGCGAAAGCTCGTGCAAAATGGTACGGATATACCGCACGCGGCCGGGCACTTCGATGTCGAGCATGCGCTCGCAGGCGCTGGCATAGCCGCAGCTGTGACCCACGGCGCAAATACCGCAGATGCGCTCGGCGATGTAGCCAAACTGGTGCATGTCACGCTTTTCAGTGAGCTTCTCGAGTCCGCGGTGCACAAAGCCGATCTGCGGAATTGCCTCGATAACGCGGTCGTCCTCAAGCACCAGGTCCAGGTGAAGCGGCTCGGGCAGCACCGGGTGCTGCGGGCCAAACGGAATAACGGAGCGATGTGCCATGGACCTTACGCCTCCTTTTTCTGCTTATCGCGGGCGGCTTTGGCGGCAAGCGCCGCGCGAACCTTGGCCGCTTTCTCGGGATCCATGGCGGCGAGCTTTGCCTCCATCTCGGCAGCCTTGAGCGCGGCCTTGGCGGCAGCCTCGTCATGCTGAGCATCGGAGCCGGCAGCCGCAGTGGGCTGAGCGACGGCAGCGCCCGCAGCATCGCCAGCGCCCTCCCCCGCAGCGGCCGCGGCAGCGGCGGCCTTCTCGGCCGCGGCTTTGCGCACCTTGGCCTCGGCAGCGGCACGGACCTTCATGGCCTTCTCGCGCGCAGCCTTAACCTCGGGCGTGATGACGCTCATGGGCTCGGCAGTCGAGACCTGGTAGAAAAAGCCCTTAAAGTCAATCTGCATGTCGGTAATGGCAAGCCCAAACAGGTCGTGTGCCTCATTTTCAAACGGGAACACCGCAGGGTAGTACGAGCTGATGGATGGAATCTCCTGGTACTGGTCGATACCATCGACTACCAGGTTCTCAATCGCATAACTGCCGTCCTGCGCGATCTGCTCCTGGGCAGCACGAACGTTGATGAACGTATAGACCAGGCGATACGTGCCGTCGTCCACATTGCGCTCGGCGTGCATCTGTACAAAGCGGGCACCGGCACCCTTGAGCGCCTGGACATGCGACAGCAGCGCATCGAGCTCGACGGTGGTATAGATTGCCTTTTGCATTACTCGGCCCCCCTTGCAGCGGCGGACGCGGCGGGCGTCCCATCAGGTGCGTCGCCAGCGGCGGGCGCGTCGCCGGCCTCAGCCGGGGCCACAAATCCGTCCTCGCCCAGCTCAACACCACCATCCCAGGTAGCGGCACCGCCCACGGTAAGCGGGTCGCCGCCGGCGCGCATCACGGCCTCCTTCTGGTCCAGGATGCCGCACGCCTCCACGATGGCGTCGATCACCGTCTCGGGGCGAATGGCGCATCCGGGCGCGTACACGTCCACGGGAATTGCGCGATCCACGCCACCGATCACGTTGTACGCATCGCGGAACACGCCGCCCGAGCACGCGCAGATGCCGCACGCCACCACGCACTTGGGCTCGAGCATCTGGTTGTAGATCTGGCGCACGACGGGCAAGTTCTGGGCGTTGACCGACCCCGTCACCAAAAAGATGTCCGCATGTTTGGGGTTGCCGGTGTTGACCACGCCAAAGCGCTCCGCATCGAACAGCGGCGTGAGCGAGGCCAGCACCTCGATATCGCATCCGTTGCAGCTCGAGCCGTCGTAATGAATAACCCACGGCGAGCGCGACATTTTATGATCCATGGATGCCGCCTCCTAAATAAACACGTCGACGAGGATGGGCATAAGGTTGAGCAGGCCAAACACCAGCGCCACGCCCCAGCCGAGCTTAAAGCAGCTGCGCCAGGTGCTGCGCGCGAAGGTATTGTCAATCAGCACCTCGACAAAATACGTCATGACCATAACGACCAGGGCGACCAACCAGCTCACCGGGTTGTCCCAAACAAAGAACATGCCCACCCACATCAAAAACAGCACGGTCTCGCACCAGTGCATAAGGGTCATCTTGGCCAGCGTGCCGCCGCTCATCTCGGTGGCGACGCCCTGGACGATCTCCTGATGCGCGTGATGCGAGTACGAAAGATCGAACGGCGACTTGCGCAGTTTGATGGTAAGCACCGCGAGCAGTGCGAGGAAGATGGGCGCGCTGTACACGATGATGGGGGCCGACTGCCCCGTCACGGCGATGGAATCGAAGCTATCGGTGGCAAGGTACAGGCCCACACTCATCAGCAAAACGGCGGGCTCGTAACTCATGACCTGCAGCAGCTCGCGGTCGGCGCCGACCTGGGCAAACGGGCTTTGCGTCGAGGCGGACGCCAGCACCACAAAGATCGCAGCGAGGGTAACCATAAAGGCGCATAACAGTGTGTTGGAACCCGACACAAAGATGCCGCCGCCCACCACGGTAAAGACGAGCGCGCACGCCATGTAGGTATCGTCCACGGTGTTTACGCTGGCAGGGGCTTTGCGCAGGAGCTTGGCTACATCGTAGAACGGTTGCAGCAGACGCGGTCCCAAGCGGCCCTGCATGCGGGCGGACAGCTTGCGGTCGATGCCGTCGATCAGGCCACCAACCAAAGGCGCCAGCAGGGCAAACGCCACGGTGCCTATAAAGATGCCTACGACACCCGAGCCTTCGAAATACTTGCCGCGCAGCACCGAGGGCTCGCCCATGGCGAGCGTATCGGGACCAATCCATGCGCAGCATAGCAGCGCGAACAGAATGATGCTACAGCACACGATGCTGCCCGCGGGGCCAATACGCTTCTCGCCAAAGGCGTCCTCCAGGTACCAATTGCGCTTTTCGGCCTTCACCTCGTGTCCCATCGAGCCGCGGAAATGACGGTAATTGTCGGTTCCCACGCCCGAAAGATATACGTTTACGTGCGGTTTGTTGCTCACGCGGAATGAAGTCAGCAGCACCACGGCGATAAAAGCCACGATAACCACCATTAGATACATGGCATCCTTGCCAATAACATACGGAACGCGGCCAAACACCATGGCCAAGTAAGGCGACACCAGACCGCTCGAGATAATCGGGAACGCTACACAGCACAGAATCAGCAGCGCGGCGATAGTGTCGAGCGCTATCCATTCGGTCTTATGGACATTGCCCTCCACGTTTTCGGCCGTAGAATCCACGCCCGAGAGCTTGGCGAGCCACTTGCCCCAGAAGAAGAACGTCGCGGCCGAGCCAAAGGCCAGCACCATGATCATGAGCACATTGCCGGTCTGCGCAAACGCCACCAGGGCGCCCCACTTGGACACGAGCATGCCAAACGGCGCCACAAACATGCCCATGATGCCCAGCATCATCAGACGCGTCAGGTGCGGCATGCGGCTGAACATACCGTCCATGTCCTCGATATCGCGGCTGCCGATATGATGCTCGGCGGTGCCCACGCACAGGAACAGCAGCGACTTTGCCACCGTATGGAACAAGATCAAGAAGATGGCGGCCCACACGGCCTCGGGCGCGCCGACACCCAGGCAGGCACTGATGAGGCCCAGGTTGGAAATGGTGGAGTACGCGAGCACACGCTTGGCATTGCTCTGCGAGATGGCCATGAGGGCGGCGAGCAAAAACGTGATGGCGCCCACGCTCGTGACCATAAAGCCGGTCACGGGATAGGTGGCGTACAGCGGGCTCAGCTTGACCATCAAAAACACGCCGGCCTTGACCATGGTGGACGAGTGCAGCAGGGCGCTCGTGGGCGTGGGGGCGACCATGGCGCCGAGCAGCCAGGTGTGGAACGGCATCTGTGCGGCCTTGGTAAGCGCGGCGATCGACAGCAAGACGACCGGCAGCACCAGCAGCGCGGATTGCGCGGTTCCGGCGGCGGAAAGCTCGATCATGCCCGAAATGGTCAGCGGCACGCCGTTGACGTGCAGGAACATAAGGCCCGCCAAAAACGCGATGCCGCCCAGCATGTTGAGGATGATCTGGGTAAAGGCGTTTTTGATGGCCTCGGGCGTGCGCGTATAGCCAATCATAAGAAACGAGCACACGGTGGTGATTTCCCAGCCGCAGAACAGCCACTCCAGGTTGTCGCTCGTCACGATGACGAACATGGCCGAAAGGAACAGGAACATAAGCGCCAGGAACTGCGGGCGTCGGTCGGGCGCGGTCTGCCCACGCAGCGCGGCCTCGTGCTCATCGTGCGCCTGGAAGTCCTTCATGTAGCCCAGGGCATACACGCAGATCAGGCTGCCGACAATGCCGACGGCGAGCACCATGATCACGCTCATATAGTCCAGGTAGAGCGGCGTGGCGGTGACGACCTCGGCCGTGGGCAGCGTCATGGCAGCGAAGGCAACCGAACCCACCAGCTGCACCACGCCGAGCACACCGGTAAGCGCGTTCCTATATTTGAACGCGTTGTACAGGATGACGGCGCACAGAATTACGTCGACGACGGAGCTGATGATCGAGAGCACATGCGAGGTGCCGGGGGCAACCTCAAAGCCCTGCGGACCCGTGCCAAAAAATAAGACGGCGACTACAACGGTCACCGCCATAATAATGCCGGAGCCTACAAGCCCTACCGCATCGCGGGCTCGGTCACTGCGCGCGAGCAGCATGCCCATCGCCGGTACCAGCGGAAACAGGGTAAGGAAATACAGTAGCGTCATACCATCACTCCCCCATGCAAAAACGCTGCAATTGCTTAACGTTATAGCTCAAATTGGGAGTTCAGGCGGCAGGTTTTCGGTCAACTGGGAAGTTTTAGGCGTATGGGGTAAGGGCATGTCCGCTTTGGAGTAGAGAGGCGACGCTCCCCCTCTCGTAGCGGCGGGCGCACGGGCCACTGCGCGCGGTTTATTGACCACTTTGAAGGATGTCCCGATAGACTCGCGGCGATCCAAAAAGTTGGCGCGGCAAGAAAAATGCGCCCCTGCGGACGCACCATCCCGTTCGCTATTCCGCCTTTTTAACGCGCGGTTTACGACCCCGCGGCTTATCGACCAAGGCGGCCTCGCCACCGTCGCGATACTGTCGGCACCAAGCTTTAACCGAAGACTCGCTGGGGATCTTGTGCTTGACCATGACCTCACGCACCGTCAGACCGTGTTCCAAGCGGTCCTTAACCACGGCAAGCTTAACGTCAAACGAATATGTGTGGTGATGAGAGCCCGCATTGAGAACGGCGTCGGCGCCGCCCACGGCATACGCACGGGCCCACTGACGGGCTGTGGCCTGGGGGATGCCAAGCTCTGCGGCGAGCGCGCGATGGCCGACCCCTTCTTGGAGGATCTCGACAGCGCGCTGCCTAATCTCGGGCGCATGCGTGCGAGTCCTTGTTGTTTCTGACATACCTGCCACTTCTACTTCTTAGCCTTAAACGTTAAATTGCTTTCTTACGTGCAAGTTAGATAGTAGCATTTTACTGTTTGCTCAAAGCAGTTAATTAAAATAGACGCGGCGCTATCTGGGAATTTGACACCAATTTACGACATTTCTTTATTGATTATTTACGCTGGTAACTAGCTCGCAGCTAATCGTCATTCGCTTGCCAGCAAAATTGGCATCTCTTTATATCCTTTGGAATAGAGGGTATGATTATTAACCCCTCCTCCAATAATTTTGAGCAGCCTGCAAGGCAGTAGACACCTCACTCCCCATGATTAGCGCGCATTGCCGTCCACCGGGGCAAAACAAAAAGGGCGGGACCTGCTGCGCTTGCAGGCCCCGCCCCGATTGACACCCGATGGGACGCGGCCGGGCGAGACAGATCCGTGCTACCGCCCCGCCTGGCCGCGATGTTCAACTACAGCTCGTTGGCCGCGTGATATGCCGTGCGAATGGCGTTCGCAATGTCGGCGGTGCGCTCGCCCGAGCAGTCGCCCACACAGGTCACGGGCACCGTAACGCCATCCAAGTCAAACGCGTTGGCCTTGGAACCGACGGCCATCACCACGTAATCGCAGGCGATCTTCACCGGCTCCTCGGCGCCGTCATCGGCAGTGCGCACGGCCTCCACGCCCTCGTCGGTAATGGCGGTCAGACGGGTCTTAACATGCTGCTCCACGTTGTGCTCTGCAAATTCGCTCATAATCAGCGGCAGAATGGTCTCGGACTCGCCCGCGGCAATCTTGTCGAGCATCTCCACGATCGCCACTTCGCAGCCGTGCTGCAGCAGGTACTCGGCAGTCTCGGTGCCCACCAGGCCACCGCCAATGACGGCGACGCGGCCCGTAAGCTCCACCTTGCCGGCCAGCACGTCCCAGCTCGAGAAGACCTTCTTAGAATCGGCACCCGGAACAGGAATGACCACGTCGTGCGCGCCCACAGCCACAATCGCGGCGTCGGCGGCGTTGAGGTCCTCAGTGGTAGCGGCATGGTTGAGCTCAACCTTCACGCCCAGGCCGGGCAGAATCTTCTCGTAATACTCGACCGAGCGCATGATCTCGTCCTTGCGCGGAGGCGCGGCCGCCAGCACAATCTGGCCGCCCAGATGATCGCTCGCCTCGTAGACGGTCACGTCGTAGCCGCGCTTGGCCGCCACGCGCGCGGCCTCCAGACCGGCAATACCGCCGCCCACAACGGCGATCTTCTTGTCGCCCTCGCCCGGCTTAATGGCGATGGTAGCCTCGTCGCCGTTCTCGGCATTGAGCACACACGAGATGTACTTGCGGTTTTGAATCGCATCGACGCAGCCCTTGTTGCAGTTGAGGCACTCGCGGATGGGCTCGCCCGTGGCGGCCTTCAGCGCAATGTCGGGGTCGCACATGAGCGAGCGGCCATAGGCGATGATATCGGCCGCGCCGTCTTCCAGGATCTTCTCGCCAGCCTCGACCGAGACAACACGGCCCACAGTTGCCACCGGCACGGAGACCAGAGCCTTGACGCGCTCGGCCACGGGCAGCGTCCAGTTGTAGGGCATGGCGCCCATGGACGGAATGGTGTCGCCCATATTGCCGGTGTGGTTGGCTTGTGCAACCTGGATCATATCGATGCCCGCGCCCTCGAGCAGCTTGGCGAACTCGCAGGCCTCGTCGGGCTGCAGGCCGCCCTTGCCACGCGGCGTGCCATCGGGGTTCTCCATGATCACGGGGAGCTTATACTCCACCATCAGCTGCGGCGCGGCTTCCTTGATGGCAGCGACGACCTCCAGCGCGTAGCGAACGCGGTTCTCAAACGAGCCACCGTACTCGTCGGTTCGCTTGTTGAGGATCGCGGAGCACAGCGAACCCACCAGGCGGTCGCCGTGGACCTCGATGGCGTCGATGCCGGCCTGCTGCGCGCGAGCGGCCGAGGCAGCGATGGCCTCCTTGATCTGGGTGAGCTGCTCTACACTCGCCTCGTTCACAAAGTGCTGCATGTCGTGGTGCAGCTTGGCGTATGCCTGCTTGCGGATCTCGTTGGACTCGGCCATCTTGGCGGCAAAGGTCTCCTCGTCGCCGGCGGCCTTGGCCTCCTGCGCGGCTTTGGCTGCAGCCATGGAGCCCATGACCATGCGGCCGACACCGGGCACGTCGTACTCGGGGTGGAACAGCTGCAGCGCGACCTTGGCACCGTGCTTGTGGACGGCGTCGGCCAGCGCCTTAAACGTGGGGATCTGGGCGTCGGTCGCCAGCTTGGGCGTGGGGCTTGCGGTCGTGACGGGAGCGACGTCGCCGATGACGATATAGCCCACGCCGCCACGGGCCAGGCGCTCGTAAAAAGCCAGGCTGCGCTCGCCGATGGAACCGTCGCGCTCCTCATAGCCGGTGGTCAGCGGCGGGAACATAATGCGGTTCTTGAGCTCAAGGGGGCCAACCGTAATGGGCTGGAGCAGCTTGGACGCAGGTGCGGTCATGAACATTCCTCTCTTGTAGACGCGGCGGCGATGGTGCCGCGTAGTTGTTTAGAGGATATGGCATGGGGGTACAGCGGCACAACGAAAATCGGCGGATAGCAGGCAGCGGCAGGCGGATGGGGCGGGGCGGGGCGTCGGTTTGTCTCAATCTGTAACAGCTACCCAGCAAAACCGGGTCTTACTGTTACAGATCGAGATATTCCTCTCGACCCATCCTCAACAATATAAATCTGTAACAGCTAGACCCACTTTTGACCCCTACCTGTTACAGATCAAGACAAACGGAAGCGTTCCGTCGGAAAATCTCGATCTGTAACACCTACAGGCCAAAAACGACCCCAGATGTTACAGATCGAGACGAACAAACTCGGTCCAACCAAACATCTCAATCTGTAACATCTAGACCGACTTTTGACCTCCACCTGTTACAGATCAAGACAAACGGCAACTGTCCGTCCGAATATCTCAATCTGTAACAACAACTCGGCAAAATCCGTCCCTCGTGTTACAGATCGAGACAAACGGAGCCCCGCTCGCCGGAAATCTCAATCTGTAACATCTACAGACCAAAATCGGACCCACCTGTTACAGATTGAGACAGCCCCAACAACACCGTCCCCGTTCGTGGAAACGACCGCCACACTCACCTTTTTAAACAACCTAATACTGCGCAGCCTGCGATAATAATTTGGTCACGCGTCGACTACGGCGAAGACGCGGCAGAGGGGACACCCATGCAACCGAGTACCACCGATAGGTCCACCGCAAAGCAAGCGCTGCTCGAGGCGCTCTTGAGCGACGCGGGGCTCAAGAACCTCACGCAAACAGCCTCTACCGTTATGGGCAACCCGGTGCTCGTCGTCGATCCCGTCTACCGCTATGGCGCCCGCGGTGGCTTTGAGCTCGACGATGCCGACGACCCCCCCTTGCAGCCATCACCCGCGCCGAGATCTCCGAAGGCGATATGCTGCAGGACGAAGCCGTGCGCTACATCATCGAACGCGATCTAGACGAGAAGATTGCCCGCTCGACAGGCCCGCTCACACGCTATAACGACATGTTCTGCCTCAACACCATGACCGGTGCGATCAAGGTTCACGGCACGTGTCTGGGCCGGGCGATGATGATCGAGCGCAATCTCATGCGAATCCTCCTTTATAGGGCTCTCGGACGAGCCCGGGTTTCATGCGAATTGCATACGTATCGACAGCCATACTTTCGCTCGAGAACAGGCTCAAAACCATGTGCAGGCGCACCGATGTTTGCCCATAGCGACCATGGGCTTTGTGCGGATGAACCATGCGTTTGGGCAACGCTTTCGAGCGCATGGTCCTGGCGCCATACGCACAAAGGGGGGCGGTGTGCCTTATGGCACCCGCCCCTGATAATCGAGTTTTCTTATGTTTAGTCCTATAAACAGTCCAATATCTTTAGGCAAGATCACCCCGACGACGCTCATCCTGCCTGGAAGGCCAGACTCCACCCGCCCGCTCGATGGGATGAGTCCGCGCATCACCTGGACTCTCTACGCCTCCAATGGATCGGCAGCCTCTTACGAACACTTTCAAAAGTATGACAAGAGAAAGAAAAGTCCGTAGATTATGCATCTTTAGACTCGTGAAAAAGCGCATCGTGCCCGTCAGCGGCGACGCACCGGCCTTCGGGACGCCTGAAGGCTACTGGGCACGGCGGCGATGTTCATAGCGAATGATGCGGACGCTGCAACTGGTATTATATGACGTACTATTGAAAGGATGCTGAAGAGGTTGCGGGAAAAGACTTGCTTACTAGAAGCAGAGCAAGGAGATCCAGAAGACGGATTGCGGATAAATGATATGAATTAAATAGGGCACTGCGCGCTATAGAAGGAAAAGGGTGGTGGGTCCTGATGCTGGTCCTGTCTGCTGTTTTAAGTTTATTAATAAAATCTGGCTGTGTAATCTGTGCAGCCCTTTATTTAATCCTCTATATCGGAGGTCAAAAGAAGGAATATCTGTATATCGCTCTGTTTATGCTAAGCCAGTACTTGATTGAGCTAATAGTTCGAGGATACGAAATTAGTTCGCCCCTTTATTATTACTTTCATAATTTTTTTTCGGTGCCCGTAGTAATCAAGTCGCTATTATATTTCGCCTGCGCCTTTCTCATATGTCATTTATTCAAGGGGGCTGTTGGAGGGTCAAAAACGTGGATATTGACATTGGTGGAAGCGCCATTGTTCATCTGGCTCATTATGTTCCCTTTGTTAAAGGTGCGTACAGGATTCTTGTATATTTGTTATTTGTTGCCATTCCAACTTCTGGTTATCGTACTGGCCTTTATCGGTAGCAGGTCCTTTGGCAAAACAGCGCATAAGAGCATGTTTTTAAGGTTAGATATGTTCTTGCGACTGGTTGGAATCCTGGGATTAATGACTGTCTTTGAGGATGTTCTTACGGGGTTACATTATGGGCTAAATAATGATGTTGCAAGCCTAGTAACTAGCGGCGCGATTCGAAGCCGCAATTTTGGCGAAAGCGTCTCCCAGATAGTTGTTGCCGCATATCTTATTGTTGTTGCGGCGCGTTTTTTTGTTGACAAGATCACAGTGAAACCGATTAGCTATGAAGCCTTGACAGGAGAGCTTTCGGAAGAAATCATAGACGCCTATGCGACATCTATTGGCCTTAGTCTCAGAGAACGAGAGATTCTGGGATTCTTGCTCAAGGAGAAAAGCACACAGGAGATATCCGAACTGTTGTTTATTTCGACTGGCACCGTCAAATCTCATACACATAACATTTACCAGAAGGCCGATGTTAGCAACAGGATGCAGTTGCTGCAGAAAATCAGATGTTCATAACGTTGATTACGTTGGGCTAATCAATATGAATCCCACTTCCTTTTGTTTATACAGCTTAGCGCTTTATGAACCCTGGTTCATAAAGCGCTAAACCAGGGTATAGGCTAAGATTGAACATATTTATCGAGACCAGTTCATGTGAAAGCGGATCGGAAAATTACATAATTTTGTCATTAGGTTGTCGGCAACGAGGGGTCTTTGCTTTAGCCATCAAGTTATCGGCAACACGGAACCTCTGAAAGAGAAGGTGACAAGATTATGAGAAGAAAGATAGCCTGCGTATTGTGTTGCGCCAGCTTATGTTTAAGCATGGTGGCAGGCCCAGGATGCTCTGCAAACAATACGCAAGGTGGGTCATCAGACGGCACGCTGGCAAATGCCGGATCAACTTCTGAAAACGAAGAGTTTGACGGGAAGTTCGATGCAACCGTCAACGCAGGAAATGCGCAAGAAGTTGTGTATGTAAATGGCTCCTGGTTTGACATGGGAAAGCAGTATGGCTTACAGCAAAAGGATCAGTTAGAAAGTAACTGGACAGCTGTAATGGCTTCAATTTATGCAGAGGCAGACGATGCCGCATATAACGAAGCTATGGGTAAGATTCTGAAACATTATGAAGAGGATGATCCATCTGTATTTAATTTCTTGTCGGGAGTAGCTGAGGGGGCAGGAGTCTCAAAGGAAGATGCAGTAGTTGCAGTTATGGGCTCATCTGTTCTTAACTATGACCTCATGATGCATTTTGATCCAGAGAGCTCAAATGATCCAGAGCGTTCAAAAACATGTATGAATGTATCTGCTTGGGGAAGTATGACTCAGGATGGTCATCATCTTGGAGCCGCTAATCTTGATGCAGTCAGCACAACACCCGCCGCAATGTTCTCGAGCATGGTTTCTTATCCGAAACATGGCAATGCAGTCATTGCATCAGGTGGATTGCAGGGAAATGCGTTCATGAACTCTAAGGGCCTTATTATTACCTATGCCGGAGGACCTACGGCATCGCCAAGCGATGATGCTAAGACAATCGATAGGGAAGGCACCTTCCTCGATACTTTGTTTGCTTATTGGTACACAGCCACAAAGTGCGATACGGCAGACGAAGCAGTCAAAATGCTTACGAAAACTGAGTGGATTCACACGGGTAACATCAACGTTTCCGACAACAAGGGAAATGCGTATCTCATCGAGCAAAAAGATAATGCATATGTAGTGCGCAAAGCCGGTGACTACGGTGAGACGGACTATCTAATTGCAGCGAATCATTTCAAGGATGAGCTCTGGATGAATGATTCATATGAGGCATATCCGGATAGCGTGCCAAGAGCCAATACTCTAGAAAAGGTTATGCAAGACGAGAGCGGCAGCGTTACCCCACTCACGCTCGCGAACGGACTCGGAAGCATTCGTTACTATGACGAGGGCAAATGGAGTGAGGAAAATTGGGACTTCGGTGGTTTCTATCAGTTCCACTCTCCAGAAGGCGATGACATAGAATTCAAGACGATTTTCAGGACAATTTTTGATGCAACTGATCAGGAAATGTATGTCTTGAGAGGTCATGACGAGAAATTCCGTTCAGACGTTCCCTATGGTACAGCTAATTACTACAGGCTTACTCTCGGAAAGAACATGCAGGCCACTAATAAGAGCGCAGAAGTCGACGCGCGTATTGCGGTAAGAAATGCAGGAGCTGAATTGTATAAGAAGGGCTCAGTGGATGACGAGTCCATGGAGTATTACAATAAGGCTGCTGAGGCGGTGCACACGGGATGCAATTACACCACTATGGCTGATTGCGCCAATGCGAAAGGCGATAAGGAGCAGGCTGCGATTATGTATGGCCTTGCTACTTCGCAGTTTGCCAATGCTCAGCGATACGCACAGGCATCTTATACTACTGAAAATGTAATTATTCAGTAATCTTGCGTAACGCTCAGCTCGTCATTTAAAGAAAGCGGAAGTGATCTCGAACCCTCCCTAAAGATAACGCTCGAGATCACTTCCAAGATGTACCATCATGCCGATCATCTCGGCATGATGGTACTTTTCGTTTATTCGCGCTGCCAGGCTTTCCTGCGTCTGACCCGGAGTTTTGATCGTGGAGGCCGGATTCGAACCAACGACCTCCAAGGCGCAGAGATTGACACGGGGGATCCAAAATGCCCGCTCAGCAACTAGCTCGCCGTGCTATTTATCCAAAGAAAAACAGCCCAGAGAACAAGGCCTCTGAGCTGCTAAAAGTTCTTGGTCGCGGGGGCAGGATTTGAACCTACGACCTCCGGGTTATGAGCCCGGCGAGCTACCAGACTGCTCCACCCCGCAATGTCTGGGCGCCTCATGTGCGCAAGAAAGAATATTACTCGGACGTTCGGTGGACGGCAAGGAAACTCTCGTAGAGCATAATTCCTTCATATTTAAAACCCCTCAGCCCATATCACCGTAAACGAATCGCAGCCGAGCGCCGTCGACAGCACGTATACAATGGTGCGCGTCCTTTTATGCCGAAACCGGGAGTAGACATGCTGCTCGCTATCGATATGGGAAACACGCAGACGGCCATGGGCCTGTTTGACGGAGACGAGCTGGTGCAGTCGTGGCGCATGCCCACCGACCGCTCCTATACCGCAGATGAGATCCATGTGCGCCTGATGGGTTTTTTTAAGATGTACGGCCTTTCGCTCGCCGCGGTCGACGCTATCGCCTTTGCGGGCGTGGTGCCGCAGCTCTCGCGCGAATGGCATGCCGTGGCCGACCGCATTGCCGCAGACGTCATCGTCATTGGGCCGCAGACGGCCGCCGTGACCAAGCTGCGCGCGGCACGTCCCCGGGCCGTAGGTGCCGATCGCGTCGCCAACGCCGTTGCGGCTGAGACTTTCTACGGCGCGCCGGCAATCGTGGTGGACTTTGGCACCGCAACCAATATCGACGTCATCGATGAGGACGGCTATTACATTGGCGGAGCGATCGCGCCGGGCATCCGCATCTCCATGGATGCACTTGCCGCCCGCGCCGCCAAGCTCGCCAGCGTGCCGCTCGAGGCGCCCGAGCACGCCATCGGCCGCGATACCGAGGAGTGCATCAAGGTCGGCGCCGTGGTGGGCACCGCCGCTATGGCCGAAGGCCTGGTCGCGCGCATGAAGCGCGAGCTGGGCCGCGAGGATGCCACCGTTATCGCCACGGGAGGCCTCGCCGGCATCGTCGCCGATTCGACCGATGCCTTCGACGTGGTCGATGGACAGCTCACCATTAAGGGTATCTGCGAAATCTACCGCCGCATGCAGGAGCTGGGGTAAGACAGGGACCGGAGCCAAGCGTGAGCACTGTCTTATCCCCTCAGTTTCTCTGACGCACGGGCTAGGTGACTCTAGTTCTCCAACCCCTCCGTGAGCCAGATCAAGGGACTACGTTTCATCAAAACAGAAAGACCGACACAAATGCGACAGCGTCGCTTTCGTTTCGCGACGCCGCCCCCTCGGCAAACACGGCGTAGTGTTGCACTAGGTCCGAATGCCAGACGCACAAGCCCGGCCTCCGTCCGCATCCCGCCTTTCGAGGGCATCCGCAAGCACTTGATAGTAGATAACCGGATCCTGCGCCGCAGCGAGGCCCGACACCTGCCCGTCGCCGGTCTCCACCACAATCCAGGTTCCATCCACTCGCTCCGCAAAGTCCACGGTGTAGTAGGGGCTCCCAAGATTTGAGCACGCCAGTACAAGCTCCTCGGGCGGCTTCGCAACATTGGTCGGCTGATTTGAATTCCGGCATACGTTGAGGAGATTCCCGTCGAGATAGAAAGCTCTCCATTCATTCGTTGCACCACCGTAGCGGGCCAGATCAACGTACTCTTTGCAGACAATACCGACCGTGAAAAGGTCCCCGCGGAGCTTGACGAACTCTTTAACAATCCCGTCCATGCGCTCCTGGCTCACGGGAGTGTGAAAGCTAACGGGAAACCTCGTCCCTTTGACCGACTTTACATAGTCCTTGACCATAAACTCCGTGAACATGCGGTTGATTACCACCGCATCAGCCCGATGGCCTAGAAAAGCAGAGCGCGAGCTCTCCACGCTCCTCGAACAGTTCCAGATCGAAAAGCCCCATGTCAAGACGCCCCTCAGCACGCGCAGACTCATATTCGATACGCATCAACCCATCTGGAACTATCTTTTCAAAATAGTCAGCTGGAAAGAGTACGTTGGCAACCCTTGGCATAGCAGCCCCCCCTTCGCAAACCTCAACCTCACCTTTCTTGCACGTCCACCGACGGCAGCGCGACGCTTGCCACAAAGAGCGGTACGCCGGTGCGAGACACGAGCGCTGCATAGAAAGGCCTGTCAAGCGTTATCTTGCGCGGCTCTGGCGGGTTCTCCGGCGGAAGGCCCGTGACAGCGACCATCACCGTGTACGCGCCGGCCTCTACGCCGTTCTCATCGACAGCGAACTTCGCGCCATGGACAATCTGCGTTGGAGTCCCCTCTACCCCCACCATAGGTGTAAGCTCCATCGCAGTTGCCGTAGAGACGCCGGCGGCCTTTAGCAGCGAGCAGACGTCCGAGAGCGTCGACTCGCATTCAAAGCGAGGAATCCCCAGGTCGACGGGCCCCCATTCTCCCTCGCCTTGGGACAGACGCTCGAATAGCCCAAGCGCGTCATCAACATGATCATCCTCGCCGCTCGGAAGAACAAAACACACGCCGGCATCGGAGCTGAGCGGCAACGAGAAGGCAACCCTGCCGTTCTCGACGATCACCGCACAATCGCGCTTGCCACGCATAAACGCTGCTTGAACATCGCCGTTCTTTGCATGGAAGGTCTCAACTTTGGTCGATTCGCTGTCAAACGGATCCGCCCATGCATCCTTCATGTAAAGCGCGCTCACAAGACAGGCAAGAGCCACTGGTGATAACTCGATGCTTGGCGACAACAGGCCGTGAGTTTGTTCAGCTACCCAATCGGTCACCCGTTGGCTAACGCGCGGATCGGCCAAGTCATCGATTGAAACATGCACGCTGCATTTGTCGCACTCGTGCAGAAACGCCTCCGATGGGCTCGCGGACCTGGAAAGCCAAGCTGCCGTTGCCGTGCTCGCATCATAACCGTCATAGCCCCAGTTCCGCTCCAGCTCGATGCCGAAGGGATCACGCTCGCTAAACATGTCGCCATCGCCCAGGAGCATGTCGAGCTCCCGACATGTGGCGCCCGAGGCACCCTTTCGTACAATCGTCAACAAGCTCGCGACGCACGCAGGCGACCAAACCCCGTTCTTGCCTTGAGAGAGTATTTTCTCGGATAGGGATTTTGCAACCCTCCATGCCTGTGGACACGCCGAATTTGCTTTGTCAGCCATAGTCTGCTCCCATCGTTAGGACATAAACTATTATTTCGCACGGCGCGGACACAAATCTCGCACCGGAAAGGCCGCCCAATGGCTTTCTAAGAGGCTCAAAGCCTTTCTATTCCTCAAAAACGAAAAATTTTCAGTTTTGAGGAATAGGCTCGATGCACGCTACGCCTCGCCGCACAGCCACCTCGCCAGGTCCACGATCTGCACTCCGTCGCGGTCCGTGGCCTCGTGATGCGTGCGGGCGAGAATCATCTTGGGGTACGCATCGCCAATGCTCAGCAGTGGCGAAATCTCGCGTTCAAATGTCTTATCCGAGCTGATGTCGTCGCTCACCTGAATGTAGAGCTTCTCGCTTCGCTTGATTGCTACAAAGTCAATTTCCTTTTTATAGAGTACGCCGACGTATACCTCGTATCCGCGGCGCAGCAGCTCGATTACCACTATGTTCTCGTATACGCGCCCCCAATCCATATCACGTGTACCGAGCAGCGCGTATTTGAACGCGTGGTCTGCCAGGTAATACTTCTCGCCGCTCTTAAGGTATTTCTTGCCGCGAATGTCATATCGACGAACTTTATAGAAGGCAAACGCATCGCACAGGTACCCCATGTACGCACCGACCGTCTTGTTCGTAATCTTTAGTCCATCCGCATTTAATGCATCGGTAATGTTGCGTGCCGACGTAATGTTGGAAACGTTGTCCATCATGTAATCGGCAATGCGCAGCAGCGCCGATTCGTTTCTCACGTTATGCCGCTGCACGATATCTCTCACAATGAGCGTCTTAAAGACGTTGGAGAGATATTGATAGCGCTGCTCCTGCAGTGGATAAGGGTAAGAGCCAGACATACCGCCGGTTCTCGCGTACTCATCGAAGTCACGGTCGACCTCGCCCTCGTCGCCATAGAGACGATACTCCTCAAACGAGAATGGGAAAACCTCGATCTCGAACGTGCGCCCCGTAAAGAGCGTCGACAGATCGCTCGACAGCAAAAAGGCATTCGATCCGGTAATGAAGATGTCATAATGCTCGGATGCGTGAAGGCTGTTGATCGCACGCTCAAAACCGTCGCACATCTGAACCTCATCGATAAGCAGAAAGTTTTGTTTGCCGGGCACCCGATGATCTTTTACATAAGCGAGCAACGCGTGATACTCGAGCAGGTTCTCGAACTCATCGAGGTTGTAGTTGATATGGATGACATTCGAATTAGGCAGATTTGCCTCCACGTAATCGCGGAGGGCCTCGAGCAATTTTGATTTACCGCTGCGGCGGATGCCCGTGATGACCTTGATATCCGGCACGCCAATAAGACTCGTCAACGTGTCCATATATGACGCTCTATTGATGAGTTTCATCGGGGCCTCCTCGCGGTCCTTTATCTCTATTCCTCAAAAACGAAAATTTTTCAGTTTTGAGGAATAGGCTCTATAGCGAATATACCTCGCGAAAGGCCGAGCTGCCTTAATCCTATTCCTCAAAAACGAAAAATTTTCAGTTTCGAGGAATAGGGCCGCGATGCCACCCTGTAGTCGCGCAAAGACCCTCCCCGGCAGAGGCAGTTCACTCTGCCGGGGAGGGTCTTGTTGTCATCATTATCTTTGAGCGCGGACATCTCGCGTTACAGCCCGCGAATCCGTACGGCCTCGGGCGGAAACTCCTGCTCGCCGGAATCGGTCTTGATGGTCGCGCGACCCCAGATGTCCAGGCCCGCAAACACACCGACCGCAAGCGGCAAGCCGTTGGGCGACACCGCCGCAACCTGGCGGCCCAGCAGCGGCACCATGTCGAAGTACTCGCCCAGCACGGGAGCCAGCGGGCCGGCGGCGCCCTGCGGCGTGTTGGCGACAACCGCCCAGGCGTCCACGCGGGTCAACACGGCGGTAGCCAGCGCTTCGACCAGCGCTTCATCGGTCACATCCACGCCAAGTTCGCCCAGCGCCGCGCGCTCAATATCCACCGTCACGGCACCGAACATACCCGCGGCACCGGCGCCACCGTTGACGGCGACGCGTGCAAACGACGTCTCAAACGCGGGCGCGCCGCACACAATATCGCTCGGCCACTGAATGCCCACCTTACCGGCAAGACCCAGCCCCGACGTCGATGCCGTTCCCGCGAGCGCGTCCATCATGCCCATCGCCGCCACAAACGGCAGGCCATGGAAGGCGTGCATATTCACATCCGGGCGCACGACCAGCGAAAACGTCAACGACGCCTCGCCCACGCTCCAAGCGCACCAGCCCGCGGGCGCACCCTCGCGACCCGCGTCGCGCGCGGCGTCAAGCTCGGCACCGACGGCTACAGTGTTCATCTCAATCATCTACATACGCCCCAATTCGCCCACGATATGGCCCACGCGATCCTCGGGCTCCTTGACCTCGACGCCGTTGTAGCGGAAGAACCGCGCCGGGTCGTGCATCAGGTCCTCAAGCGGCACCAGCACAAAGTCGCGTTCGCCAATGAGCGGATGCGGCAGGCGCAGCTTTTTGCCGCCATGGGTCTCGCCATCCATCCACAGCAGGTCCAGGTCGATGGTGCGTGGGCCGTTGACCTTGGCCTTCTTGGATCGGTCGCGCCCCAGCTCGGCCTCGATCTTCATAAGCTCGTCGAGCAGAACCAGCGGCGCCAGCTCGGTCTTGATCTCGATGACAGCGTTGGCAAACGCGTCCTGGCGCGTCTCGTAGGCCGGCTCGCTCTCGTAGATGCGCGAGCAGTTGGACACACAGGTGAGCGGAATCTCGGCGATCATGTCGCGCGCGGCGCGGATGTTGTCGCAACGATGCCCCAGGTTGGAGCCCACGGCCACAAACGCGCGACGCGGCTGCGGCTTGGCAACAGCCCAGTAGCCGTTCAGGAACTGCGCAAAGCCGGTGACATCGTGCACGCGCACGATGTTGGCACCGGCCTGGATAGCGCCCAGGCACACGCCAAAGGTGGCGGCATCGCGCTCGGCGGCCTCGGTCACGCCCGAGACGGCGCCCACAAAGCGCTTGCGCGACACGGCGCACATGAGCGGATAGCCCAGCGACGCCATCTTGGCGGTCTCGCGCTGGATGACGATATCTTCGTTGGCCGTCTTGCCAAAACCCGGACCCGGATCGATGCAGATACGGTCGCGTGACACGCCGGCGTGGATGAGCGCGCGGGCCTGATCGGACAGAAAACCCATGACGCGGCGCATGATGGGCGCCGAATCGGGCAGGGTAAAGCGGCGGAGCTGCGAGGTGGGCACATAAGCCTCCTCGCGGCGGGCGCTGCGGCGCATCATGGCGGCCAAGTGATCGCTGGGCTCCGGCGCGGGCTCAGGGGTCGCGGCGGCCTCGGCGGCAGGGGTAGCCTGCTCGGCGGCCGGCGTCTCCTGCTTCTGCTCGCCCGTTGGCTCGGGCGCTGGCTCCGGATCGCCAAACGGCAGCGAGGGCTGCACCACGCCACCCGGCAGTTTGGCCTCCGTCTTGGGCTCGCCCAGCAGCTTGCCACGACGACGGCGGGCGGGCTTCTCGGCCTCGCGCGCGGCCTCGGCAGCCGCCTCGCGCGCCTTCTCGGCAACAAACGCCGCGGCAGAGGTATCGAGCTGCACCGTTGCATGCGTGCGAGCAGGCGCGGCGACCTCGCCGGCGTGCATCACGATGACGCCGCAGGTGCTCGTCGCGACAAACTCGACCATCTTGGGGTCGGTGAAGCCCGTCACGTCGTTGACGATCGAGGCGCCGCAGCGCACGGCCGCCTTGGCAACCGCCACGTGACGTGTGTCGATCGAGACGATGGCGCCCTCTTTGGCCAACGCACGCACAACAGGCAGCACGCGGCGAGCCTCCTCGTCGGGGTTGACCGGGGTAAAACCGGGGCGCGTGGACTCGCCGCCCACGTCGATGATGTCGGCGCCGGCATCGAGCATCGCCAGGCCGTACTCGATAGCGGCATCCTGGTCAAAGTGCTCACCGCCGTCGCTAAAAGAATCGGGCGTCACGTTGAGGACGCCCATGATGCGCGGACGGTCAAAGCTGAGCTCGTACTTTCCGCACCGCCATGTCTTGCTGTCGTTCGCCATGAACATCCTCCTAAAATGCCCGCGCCGCCACGCTCGGGCGCAGGCGGCGGGGTCGCTTTGCAATTAGTCTTTCTATTGTATCCGCGCGCGCGGGCTAGAACGCAAACGCGGCAGCGATGTCGCAAGAAATCAGCAGGTCGGCATTTGCATCCTGATCGGTGGGAGCAAGATTGCATATGGCCAGCGTATCGCCGGTAAAGTATCGCGTAAGGCCCGCCGCCGGATACACCACGAGCGAGGTCCCGCCCACAATGAGGGCATCGGCCGCGGCAATGGCGGCAACGGCGTCGGTCAGCACATGCTCGTCGAGCGGCTCCTCGTAGAGCACCACATCGGGCTTAATGCGCCCGCCGCACGCGGGGCACACGGGCACACCCGCGGCGTCCTCGTGCCCGCGGGCGCAAATCCACTCGGCGCTATAGACCGCGCCGCACGACTGGCAAATGTTGCGATGGACCGATCCGTGCAGCTCGAACACGCGCTGCGAGCCTGCCATCTGATGCAGGCCGTCGATGTTTTGCGTCACCACGGCACCAAGCTTGCCGGCACGCTCCAGCTCGGCCAGCTTGGTGTGGCAGCGGTTGGGCTTGGCGCCAAGCGTGATCATCTTGGTGCGGTAGAAGTCGAAGAACTCGGCCGGATGCGCCTCGTAAAAGCTATGCGAGAGCATGGTCTCGGGCGGGTAGGCAAACTGTTGGTGATATAGGCCGTCCACGCTGCGGAAATCGGGAATGCCACTCGCCGTGGAAACACCGGCGCCGCCAAAGAAGACCACACGCTTGTGAGTACCAAACAGCTCCGCCAGTGCGGCGGAGGCCCGCTTGGGATCCGATATCGCCTGCGTCATATGAGTCCTCCGTCCTTGTTGGTCGGGCAGCGTCGGGCGACATCCCAGCATGCGGCCTTTGAGTCAGCACGCGCGGAGCCCACCACCGCCCCTTTTGCGCTAATCTTAAGCCTGCAAACCCCGTCGAAAGGACACCATGCCTCAGACTTACACTTTCGCCTCGTGGAACGTCAACGGTCTGCGCGCCGTGCTCAAAAAGGACCCGAGCTTTATCCAGATCGCACAGGAGCTCAATGTCGATATCCTGGCGCTGCAAGAGACCAAGCTGCAGGAGGGCCAGGCTGATATCGACCTGCCCGGTTATCACCAAACCTGGAGCTACGCCGAGCGTAAAGGCTATTCGGGCACTGCGGTCTTTAGCCGCCAGGAACCGCTGCGCGTGCTGCGCGCCGATGCGCTGCTGCCTTACGCCGGCGAGGGCGCGGCAGCCGAGCTCGTGGCGCAGGCCGCGACCGAGGGCCGCGTCTGCGCGCTCGAGTTCGACAAGTTTTGGTTTGTGGACGTCTATACGCCCAACGCCCAAAATGAGCTCGCGCGCATCGATGTGCGCATGGCCTGGGACGATGCCTATCGCGGCTTTTTGAGCGCGCTTGAGCGCGAGACCGGCAAGCCCGTGGTGACCTGCGGCGACTTTAACGTGGCGCACGAGGAGATCGACCTTAAGAACCCCAAGTCCAACCGCGGCAACGCAGGCTTTTCGGACGAGGAGCGCGGCAAGTTTACCGAGCTGCTCGACGCCGGGTTTACCGATACCTGGCGCGCGGCAAATCCCGACGTCGAGGGCGTCTACAGCTGGTGGAGCTACCGCTTTAATGCCCGCAAGAACAACGCGGGCTGGCGCATCGATTACTTCCTGGTGAGCGACGCCATCGCCGGCAACGTGCGCGACACCGGCATCCGCGGCGACATCTTTGGCAGCGACCACTGCCCCGTCACCCTCACCCTAGAGCTCTAGCACCAGCCGACCCCTCGGGGACGAAGCAAAACGGATCATGTTCACCTCGCGAGGGAATCCACGCGGCACACCCGCCACGAAACTGCCCCATCTACTACGTTTAAGCCACTACCCTCAACCACGGCGAACAACGCAAAAAGAAAACCGCAGGTAGAAAGCCTGCGGTTTTTCATAAAGCGCGGTCATGGTCGGGGGTATCAAGCTAAACGTAGTAGATGGGCCAGTTTCGTGGCAAGCGCCGTCAACTGATTCCCTGGGGACGTCTGGGGGCGGAAGAAAACGGATCGATTTGGCTCTCTGAGGACCACGACGCCCATCATATCAGCCGGCCATTTTAAAACTATGCCGGTTTACGGGGCTGAATCGCAAATCGCCAACCAAACGCAATTCAAGCAAAATAAAACCGCAGGTAGACGGCTCGTCTATTTTCGAAAAAAGCCGGTATGGTCTGCCTGTGCCAATCTAGCCCCGTAAACCGGCATAGTTTTAAAATGGCACTTCGACAGTATTGATTCTCGCCCCGGCGCAACCGCCACTACAGCCCGTATTTCACGACGACACGGTTAATGCGACGACACCAAGGTTTGTAGAGAGCGGCCAAGAACACGCAGGTCGCAAGGCCGTGTGTGATATCGAACGGTACCGCCGTGGCAAGACGCGCCACGGCGCCCGCCCACGTGAGCGGTTGCACAAAACCGATGATGTCGTAGGCGTTAATCACGGCGCCATAGAGCAGGCCCGACGCAAAGCCGTACGCCATCAGCGCCGGCATGCGCACGGTTCCATCGGCACGGTCGAACGCACCCGCATGCGCCAGCGCACCGCCAACGTATCCCACGAGCCCCCAGGCATACATCTGCCACGGTGTCCACATGCCCTGCCCAAAAAAGAAATTGCTGGTCAGCGCCGCCAGCGCGCCAACCATAAAACCATTGCGGCGACCAAGCGTCGTCCCGGCGATAATGGCGATGGCGCTCACCGGTTTAAAGTCGGGAATGGGGCCAAACAAGATACGCCCCGCCGCGGCCAACGCCGCCAGAACCAGCGAGGGCATAATCTGGCGCAAACCCGGACGAGATGCCTCGTAACCCGCAAAGAACAGCGCGAGCACCAGCGCCACCACGACAAGCATGGCAAGCGCTGCCTGCTCAATGCCCGCCAACAATGCTGCGGCCATTACAGCCGGCACCGCCAGCAGCAGCGGGATTTCCAGTTTTGCGAGTATGCGCAGGACGCGATAATCCGCCATCCCATCACGCCCTATAAAACACATTGTCGGCAAAAAAGTCGGCGGGCGGCTCCATGCAGGCAATCTCGCCGTCGAACATCATGGCAATGTCATCGGCAACCTGCTCGGCAAAATCCAGATCGTGCGTTGCCATGATGACGGTACCGCCAGCCTCCGCATGGTCGCGCAGGGCGCGGGCGATGATGCGACGGCTGGCCAGGTCCAGACCCTTGGTGGGCTCATCGAGCAATAGCAGCTCGGGGCCGATCAACAGCAGCTTTGCCAACGCAAGCAGCTGGCGCTGCCCGCCCGAAAGATCGTACGGATGGCGCCCATCCAAGCCGGACAATCCCAGACTCGTCGCGCGCTCTCGCGCCATAGCCTCGTCATATCCGCAGGTCGAAGCCCATTCCATCAGCTCCTCGCGCACCGTCTCGGCAACCAGCAGCGCCTTGGGATTCTGAGGCAGCAGTGCCGCCGAAGCCGCCCCGCGCTCCATATGCCCACGCTGCAACTTGACCGTCTTGGCCAGCACCGAAAGCATTGTCGACTTACCGCAGCCGTTACCGCCCACAACAGCATGCACCGCGCCTGCCGAAAACGACGCATCGAGCCCGCGCAGCACCCAGCCGGACGCTCGATCGTAGCGAAACCAGCCCCCTGCCAGGGTGGTAGCCGACCCAGCGTGCATTTTTGGGAGTATTCGGCATCCACCGGCGCACGACGGCGCCCCCGAGTCGTCTTGCGACAGGATTTGCGCCTCAAATTCAGCCGATTTGTCCGATTTCGGTCTTTTTTTTGCGCCCGGAGCGCCCACGCGCGGGTCCAAATAGCCCGGCCGGCCACTGGCGCTGCTGAAAACTCCGTTTTTTGCACGCCGCGAGCCACCCCACCCTGGCACCTCGCCAGAAAACAGCTCTTCGCGATGCCCCAAGGAGGCGATGTCAGCGACCTCGCATACGCGCCCGCCCTCAATCCGATACGCGCACGTCGCGTATTCGAGCATCGGGCGCGGCTGGTGCGTTGCCACAACAACCGTGCAGCCCAGCTCGCGATTCACGCGAAACAGCGCATGCAGAAAATTTTTCTCGGCAACGGGATCCAGTTGGGACGTGGGCTCGTCGAGCAGCAGCACGCGAGGGCGCAACGCCAGCACGGCTGCCAGCGACAGCAGCTGCTTGCGTCCGCCCGAAAGCGTATCGGTATCGCGGTGGAGCCAATCCTCCACCCCAAAGAAATAACTGGTCTCGGCCACGCGACGACGCATCTCGTCGCGCGACATGCCTAAGTTTTCCAGGCCAAACGCCATCTCGTGCCACACGGTTTCGCACACAATCTGGTTCTCGGGGTCCTGAAACACATAGCCCACGCGCTCCGCGGACGCGCGAACGTCCATGTCGGCAACGCTTTCGCCCAGCATGCGCAGCTCGCCGGAGCATTCGCCCGCCGGCGAAATCTCGGGCTTGAGCAACGAGAGTAATGTCGACTTGCCCGACCCGGTACCACCGACAAGCAACGCAAACGTCCCTTGGGGAACACGCCAATCGAGCCCCTCGAACACCGGCACTTCGGCCCCGGGGTAGGCAAAGCGCAGGCCCCGCACTTCAATCGCCGGCATATCCGAGCCGCACACCGCGTCCGCCATGATGCTCCCGTCCAACCGAGCCATCAGCCAAACCTCTTCTCGTCAATCGCATGCAGCACGCAGGGCAGCGCCATCCAGGTCGCGTATACAACATAGCCAGGCCACGGCGCTGGCACCGAAAGCTGCGGGTAAAACGAATACCGCATCGTCGCGGTCCACGCCACTGCCGCCGTGGCCACGCCAAACAGCGCAAGCCCAACCAGCGCGGCAACGTCGCCGCGCGCCAGCCGATACCGCGCGAACGTCGTGCGACGCGCCGCGGCGCCCCACCCACGGGAGCGCATGGCGTCCGCACGCTCCAGCGAATCTTCCATGCCCCAGCCCATCAACACGCTCGATGCCCGTAGGCGCGAACGCACGGGGTCGGCCGGCGCGCGGCCCGGCACTTCAATTGCATCCTGCACCGCCAGCACCGTGCGACCGCGACGCAAAAACTGCGGGATAAGCCGCATACACATCGAGATCATGAGCGCGATCACCGGCGCGGTGTTACCCAAAAGCGCAAGCACCCTGTCGTAGCTAAGCATCGACGCCGCGGCCTCAAACCACAGCACGCTCGCCACAAACAGCCCGCCCATGCACAGGCCGTATACCATGCTCTCCAGATACACCGCACGCATGCCAATACGGAACAGTTCCGTCGAGCCCGAAGCGCTAAATAACGGGTTGAGCACCGCGATAATCAAAATCACCGGCAGCTGCCAGCGAAGCGCCCCCAACGTGCGTGCGACGCCGCGCGTCGCAAACCCATACGCCAGCCCGCCCGCAAGCGACAGCGCAAGCAGCACCGGTTGCATCGAGAACATGGTGAGCCCCAGCGTCAGCACCATGTAGAGCGCCGGCACCGCCGGATGCGACATCGAGAATGCCGCGACGGGCTCGTTGCCCGATTCCTCTCGCATGATATCCACGGACACCCCCATCCCCTCGCTCAAACGCCAACGCCGCAGTGCCGCCGCCATGCACAACCAGCGCAAACGTCACGCCGGCGGCACCGACATCAGCCGCCATGCGCCAATCGTTACGCGCTCATCATATGCCTGCGGTATCATATTGCGCCGTGTATCGTTTCCAAACACACGTCTCTATAACGTAACAGGAGATCACATGGACGCAACCGCAATTATCCTCGCCGCCGGCGAGGGCACCCGCATGAAGTCGAACCACTGCAAGGTTTCGCACAAGATCCTGGGCAAGCCCATGGTCCAGTGGATCGTCGACGCCACCATCAAGGCCGGCTGCAGCCGCGTCGTGGTCGTCATCGGCAGCCACGCCGACGAGATGCGCGCCCTTATCGACGGCGCCTACGCCAACAGCGCCACCAAGGTCGAGTGCGTCGAACAGACCGAGCGCCTGGGCACCGGCCACGCCGTAAAGGTCGCGCTCGAGGCATGCGGCATCATGCAAGGCCCCGTCGTCGTGCTCAACGGCGACCTGCCGCTCATCACCGCCGACACCGTCGCCAAGTTCGCGAAGACCGTCGCTACCGGCGAGCTCGCCTGCACCGTCATGACCATGACCCCGCCCGATCCCTTTGGCTACGGCCGCATCAAGCTGGGCGCCGACGGCCAGATCGAGCGCATCATCGAGCAGAAGGACTGCACGCCCGAGCAGGCCGCCACGCTGCTCGAGTGCAACGCCGGCTGCTACGCCTTCGACGGCGCGCAGCTCGCCGCCCACATCAGCGAGATCGGCAACGACAACGCGCAGTCCGAGTACTACCTGCCCGACATGCTCGAGATTCTCAAGGGCCACGACCAGGCAGTCTCCATCTTCCACTGCGACGACTACCGCGACGGCCTGGGCGTCAACAGCCGCATCCAGCTCGCGCAACTCACCGCTATCGCGCGCGACCGCATCAACGAGCACTGGATGGCCGAGGGCGTTACCTTCATCGACCCCACGCAGGCCTGGATCGGCCCCGACGCCGTCATCGGCCGCGACACCGTCGTGTGGCCGCAGACGCACCTGATCGGCCACGTCACCGTGGGCGAGGAGTGCCAGCTCGGCCCCAACAGCCGCCTCACCGACACCACCGTTGGCAGCGGCTGCACCATCGATGAGACCATCGCCATCGAGGCTGTCATCGAGAACGGCGTCGACTGCGGCCCGCGCGCCTACCTGCGCCCGGGCACCCACATGCTCGATGGCTCCAAGGCCGGCACACACGTGGAGATCAAGAAGTCCACGATCGGCGAGGGCTCCAAGGTACCGCACCTGTCCTACATCGGCGACACCACCATGGGTTCCGGCGTCAACGTGGGCGCGGGCTCCATCACCTGCAACTACGACGGCGTGCACAAGCACAAGACCGTCATCGGCAAGGATGCCTTCATCGGTTCCGATACCATGATGGTCGCGCCCGCCCAGATCGGCGACGGCGCGCTCGTGGCCGCCGGCTCCGTCATCACCGAGCCGGTCCCGGCTGACGCACTCGGCCTGGGCCGCGCCCGTCAGCTAAATATTGAGGGCTGGGCCGCCGATTATCGCCGCCGTCTGCACGAGGACGACGAGGTATAACGTTTTACCAAACATCTAAGGAGCTGTTCCCATGGGGATGGCTCCTTTTTCTATGCTGACCTGCGCGACCGGATGAGTGGTCGGTTCGTGTCCGTTGACGGTAAAGACGTTATCAAGACCCGATAAACCCCGCCGCGCGGTTACAATGCAACAAGGCATCTATATGGCATTCGATATATAAAGGAGAAGGGTAATGCCGATTAATGATCCCGAGAAGTCGGAGAATATGCGCAAGTCCATCCGCGTGTATTCCGGTTCCTCCAACCGTCCCCTCGCTCAGAAGATCGCTGAGTACCTTGGGGTCGAGCTTTCGGGCCTTACGCTAAAGCAGTTCGCCAACGGTGAGATTTACGCCCGCTACGACGAGACCGTCCGCGGCGCCGACGTCTTCCTGATTCAGTCCGTGGCCGGCGGCAACGTCAACGACATGCTCATGGAGCTGCTCATCGCCACCGACGCTGCCAAGCGCGCATCCGCCCGCTCCATCACCGCCGTCATCACCCACTACGGCTATGCCCGCCAGGACCGCAAGGCCGGCCCGCGCGAGCCCATCACCGCCCGCCTCGTCGCCAACCTGCTCGAGCGCGCTGGCGTCAACCGCATCATCACCCTCGACCTGCATCAGGGCCAGATTCAGGGCTTCTTCGATATCCCGGTTAACCACCTGTCTGCACTGCCGCTGTTTGGCCAGTACTACAACGACATGCACTTCGACACCGACAACCTGGTTGTCGTCTCCCCCGACGTGGGTCGCGCCAAAGCTGCCAAGAAGCTCTCCGACATGCTCGGCTGCAGCCTCGCCATCGCCCACAAGGGCCGTCCGCGCCACAACGCCGCCGAGGTCATGGGCATCATCGGTGACATCAAGGGCAAGACCTGCATCATCAATGACGACATGATCGACACCGCTGGCACCCTGTGCGCCAACGTCAAGGAGCTCAAGGCCATGGGTGCCGGCGACATCTACGTGTGCGCCACCCACGGCATCTTCTCGGGCCCGGCCATCGAGCGCCTGAACGACGCCCCCATCGTCGAGTGCCTCGTCACCGATGCCATCCCCGTCGAGGTTGGCGGCAAGATCAAGACTATCTCGGTCGCCGAGGAGTTCGCCGAGGCCATCTCTGCCGTTTACCACGAGGAGCCCGTCTCCACGCTCGTCGGCGGCGACTTCGCGCTGTAATCCAGCGCGCAGCGCATCATCTTTGGTGTTTTTAAAGGGTCGGAGGCTCGCTTCCGACCCTTTTTTCTGCCCCTCGACAACCCGCCTTGGACAGTTAGTTCAGATTTGTATTAATGTGGCATTCGTTTGGGCCATTTAATGCGTCGAAAACTCTCTTGCCGGCATAATTCCGCTCGATTCCTCCACCTATGGATCTCTTCACCATGCCATTGGCCCCATTTTGCCCACCGAGTCCCTCAACAACGGCAATACACCCCGGTCGCCTTGTACAAATCTGAATTAACTGTCCAGCACCCATCTCAGTAGATGCCTCCAAGGCCAACCCATCACTCCATTCTCCACTTTTCCAAGGCATTCCGTATGATGTCGTTACCGCCCGCGGCGCGCGACGCCCCTTTGAGTGAAAAGAACGACACGGCCATATCATTTCGCCAACGGCTTAGTACCTTATAGCTATGACAACCGTAATTTCACACCTCTCCGCCCTTCGCGCAATTCGCCGCGCTCGACGGGCGTACTCCGCCCTTCCCTGGGACGCCATCGATGACGAGCAACAGACACAAGCCCTCGTAGATTGCGTTCCCAACAAGGACGCCATAGACTTTGCGGCCCTTGCAATACTTGACGCCTGGAGCGAAGACGACTCCGAGCGTCTAGACCTCTTTGTTGCGAGCGGCAGCAACAGACGGCCCGACGGACGGCTCCTCCAGCACACCATCACCGCCCCTCTCCCCCAGGGCGCGATCATGCACATCGAAGCCGACATCTACGCAACGTCTCCCGCCATGACGGCCATGCTTTGTTCCAAAAATGAATCGGTTGCCAAAACCTTGATGCTTCTCATGGAACTGCTCGGAACCTACTCACTTCCGCCCGAAGCAACTTACCCCATCGCCTACGACGACACGTGGCCCGAGGCCAACAGCTTCGAAACGATGGACGATCTCGATTGCCAGGGCGATCAACCGACACCCGAAAAGCAATCCGAAACCCGCTACGAACAGGCACACTACAAATGCGAGCCCGCCACAACCATCGAAGAGCTCGAGGCGGTCGCACGGTTTGCCAAAAGTAGTTCCTACGCCTCGTTTCGCACAGCTATCAAACTCGCCCGGGCCGGATCCGCATCCCCAGCGGAATCATTGATGTTCGCCGTCCTGGGCGCACCCATGCGCTTTGGCGGATTCGGGTGTTGCAGCCTGCCCATGGGAGGCCTGCTGCTCAACTATCGAGTCGATTTCGACACCCTTGCGATCAACATGTCCTCGGGCATCCCTTACGCCATCTGCGACTTATATTGTCCAGCCGCCGGAGTCGACAACGAATACAACGGAATTGGACATGAGCTTCAAAACGCTCGCATCCACGATGGCAATCGCAACAATGGCCTTAAGGCCATGGGTATCCACGTCCTGGTTATCAATCGCGACCAAATGAAGGACCTTGTTGCACTCGAAGCCTTCGCCCAGACGATGCATCGACTTGCGGGAGTTCGATTCCGCTACCGCATCAAGGGTTATCGCAAGCGTCAGGCCGCCTGGCTCAACACCCTGCGGGCCGGAATCGGCCTCGCGCCGGTCTAAAAGGCTTTTACCCAGTGTTACCGAGCATGGCTGGACAGTTAGTTCAGATTTGTATAAACAGACGGCTAATGTCGAGGTGGTTTGCCGCCATCCCGGCGCCAATCACCTCATTTGAAGACTCAAAAGATCTGAAATAGCGCAAATTGTGCTCCCCAAAGCGCCGTGACAATTCCGTGGCCCCGATTTTGGCAGTCAAAGATCTCTTGGTTTATACAAATCTGAACTAACTGTCCATCCCGGCTTCTGACGACTTTCCAAACGCCCTCATGCAGCCTCAATCACCCTCCATTTGACAGCAGCAACGGGGTCGCTCACCATAGCAGGCGACAAATCGATGAAAGGAAGCACATGGCAGCTGCACAGCCGCTTAAGATTCGCATGGTTGCCGGACTTGGCAACCCTGGCGATGAGTATGCCGAGACCCGCCACAACGCAGGCTTTAAGGCGATCGACGAGCTGGCGCGTCAGGCCGGCGTCACGTACTGGAAAAACCAGGCCGGCGCCGAGGTCGCGCTCATCAACATCAACGATCCAGAGGAAGAGGGCGGCAAGCGCCAGATTGTGCTGGTCAAGCCGCAGTCGTACATGAACACCTCGGGCGGCCCCATCTCCAAGCTTTGCCGCGAGTACAAAATCAAGGCCGAAGAGCTGCTCGTAATCCACGATGAGCTCGACATTCCCGCCGGCGACGTGCGCGTCAAGGTGGGCGGCGGCCACGCCGGCCACAACGGCCTGCGTTCCATCATCGACAAGATGGGCAGCCGCGACTTTAGCCGCATCCGCACCGGCATCGGCAACCCTCCCGGCAAGATGGCTGTCGCCGACTACGTGCTCAAGCAGCTGCGCGCCCGCGAGGCCGAGGACTTCCAGGACACCTGCGCCCGCGCCGCCGACGCCGCCGGCCTGGCGATTGTGCACGGCGTAATCTATGCCCGCGACCACGTCAACGGCTCCGCCTCTGCCAACGGCAAGCACTAAAACCTACCAAAAAGGGATGTTTATTATGGCAGGTTTTATATGCGAAAACGCCGCAGCGGCCGCATCGCAATAAACCCTGTGCCGCCATACATACCCAACGCCCTAAAAGGGGTCGGCCTCACCGATGTGCAAGGCCGGCCCCTTTTGTCGTTTTATCTGATAAAACCCGCCAAAATAAACCTGTCTCTTTGTGCTAGATCACTTTTCCCGCCTGCCAAAGATACACGCAAGCAACATGTCCATGAGGGTATAATTTGCACCGTATGTCTGCACAACGCCTGTGCGCGTACGGTTTTATTCGGGCTGCCGTCCATTTCCGTGGAGGCACGGTTCGGTTGCCCTAACAAGAGAGGGGTTCTATGTATAAGATCCTGGAGAAGACGCAGTTCTCGGAGAAGGTGTTCAAGTTCCGCATCGAGGCGCCTGCAATCGCCAAGCATGCGCACGCTGGACAGTTCCTCATGGTCCGCGCCAACGAGACGGGCGAGCGTGTCCCGTTTACTCTGGCCGGCTGGAACGGTGACGAGGGCTGGGTCGAGTTCATCTTCATGGTGATCGGCAAGACCACCGAGATGCTTTCCACCTACGAGGCCGGCGAGTCGCTGCGCGACGTCGTGGGCCCGCTGGGCGTTCCCACCGAGATGGCCGAGGGCCCCTGCGCCGTCATTGGCGGCGGCGTCGGCCTGGCAATTGCCTTCCCGGTCGCCAAGCACCTGGTCGAGACCGGCCACGAGGTGCACGCCATCATGGGCGCTCGCACCAAGGACCTCCTGCTCATGGAGGACCAGTTCCGCGAGCTCCTCGACGAGGACCACATCCACATCACCACCGACGACGGTTCCTACGGCGAGCAGGGCGTTGTCACCGCTCCGCTGGAGCGCCTGCTGCAGGACAAGGCCGTGAGCCAGGTCTTCTGCGTCGGCCCCGTTCCGATGATGAAGTTCTCGACCCTCACCGCCCAGAAGTACGACACCCCCATCACCGCGTCGCTCAACCCCATCATGGTTGACGGCACCGGTATGTGCGGCTGCTGCCGCGTCGAGGTGGGCGGCGTGACCAAGTTCGCTTGCGTCGACGGCCCCGACTTCGATGCCACCCTGGTCGACTGGGATGACCTTCGTGCCCGCCAGGCCGCTTACCGTTCCGAAGAGGGCGAGTCCCTCAAGGCCTATGAGGAAAAGAGCTGCGCATGCCACTAGTTAACGGTCGTTTCGTTGCCGATATGAAGTCGCCCCGCACCCCCGATAACGAGGAGCCGGCTGCCGAGCGCGCCTGCGACTTCCGCCCCGTCGACAAGGGCTTCACCGAGGAGATGGCGCTGGCCGAGGCCGAGCGCTGCCTCAACTGCAAGAAGCCGTTCTGCGTCGAGGGCTGCCCCGTCAACATCAACATTCCCCGCTTTATCGAGCAAATCCGCGAGAAGGACTTTGGCGGCGCCCTCGATACCATCCGCGAGGACTCCATGCTTCCCGCCATCTGCGGCCGCGTCTGCCCGCAGGAGAACCAGTGTGAGGGCAAGTGCATCCGTGGTAAGAAGTCCGAGCCCGTGGCCATCGGCCAGCTCGAGCGCTTCCTGGGTGACCGCCCCGAGCTCGCTTCCACGCCCAAGATGGCTCCCAAGAACGGCAAGAAGGTCGCCGTCGTCGGCTCCGGCCCGTCCGGCATCACCTGCGCCGGCGAGCTCGCCCGTAACGGCTTTGACGTCACCGTCTTTGAGGCCTTCTTTACCGGCGGCGGCGTGCTGGTCTATGGCATCCCCGAGTTCCGTCTGCCCAAGGCAGTCGTCAAGCGCGAGATTGACGGTCTGGAGGACATGGGCGTCAAGTTTGAGTACAACTCCGTCGTGGGCAACATGGCCACGGCCGATGAGCTGTTCGAGCAGGGCTTCGACGCCATCTACGTGGCGACCGGCGCTGGCCTGCCCAAGTTCCTCAACGTCCCCGGCGAGAACCTGCCCAACGTCTTCTTCGCTAACGAGTACCTCACCCGCGTGAACCTGATGAAGGCCAACAAGTTCCCCGAGTACGACACCCCCACCAAGCACGGCAAGAACGTCGTCGTCTTTGGCGGCGGCAACGTGGCTATGGACGCTGTCCGTACCGCCAAGCGCCTGGGCGCCGAGCACGCCATCATCGCCTACCGTCGTACCGAGGACGAGATGCCCTGCCGTCGCGCTGAGCTGCACCATGCTAAGGCCGAGGGCGTCGAGGTTCTGCCGCTCGTCTCCCCGCTCGAGTTTGTCGCTGGCGAGGACGGCTCCGTGTGCGCCGTCAAGGTCCAGAAGATGGAGCTCGGCGAGCCCGACGAGTCCGGCCGTCGTCGCCCGGTGCCCATCGAGGGCGCCATCGAGGAGATCCCCTGCGACGTCGCGATCTCGGCTATCGGTACCAACGCCAACCCCTTCGCTGCCAAGATTGGCGGCAAGATGGAGCTCAACAAGTGGGGCTACATCGTCGCCGACGAGGAGACCGGCCAGACCACCGATCCCCGCATCTGGGCCGGCGGCGACATCGTTACCGGTGCCGCTACGGTCATTCTGGCGATGGGCGCCGGCAAGAAGGCCGCCGCTTCCATCACCAAGAGCCTGCTGGGTGAGTAATCACCTGCAGCGCTAACCACCAAACGGCAAAGTCCCCGTCGGGCACACGCCCGGCGGGGACTTTTTCTATGCCGGCCGCCCGATCACCATAAAGGGAACGGGCACCTTTGCGGTGGCTTTTGGTCGGCTAGCCTTCGAGCTGAGCCACCTTGTAGCGGTAGGCAGCGGCTATGACGTCTTTGCAGCCCTCGCGGCCCAGCTTGGCGCGGTTGACGACGATATCCTTGCCGCTCGTCATCTTCCACTTTCCGGCGCTGTAGCGCTTATAGAACGCCTCGCGTGCCTTCTGCTGCTGCTTGACCAGCTTGGCGCCCTTCTTTTTGTTGAGCCCACGCTTCTTGCGCACGATCTCGACGCGGTCCTCAAAGGGTGCGGTCACCAACACGGCAATGTGATTAGGGTTGTTACGCAGCAGGTAATCGGACAGGCGGCCTTCGATAATGCAGCTCTCGGTCTCGCCCAGGTCCAAAATCACCTGACTCATCTTTTGGAACAACTTGTCCGAGTACGAACGTGCATCGTAGCGGTCGGGCAGAAACGCCATGTTCTCTACGGCCAGACGCTCGTCATAGGCGGCCATCTTATCGAGCGACTCACCCGCGCGCATCGACGCACGCACCAGCAGCTCGTTGTCGTACAGCGGAATTCCCAACTCGTTGGCAAGCATGCGGCCAATCTCGTGGCCCTCGGCGCCAAAGTCGCGCGCGATGGTAATGACCACAGGATTCTTCTTGTTCTCCAGATCGCTCATCGCGATTCCTTTCTCTATGTAACAAAGGGACAGTCCCTTTGTCACATTCATTTTGCCCCCACCTTCGTCCTGGTTTCCCAAGTGCGGCAGATTGCCCCGAAAGAGGAGCGCCGCGTACTAAATGTACGCAAGCGACGATTGAGGGGCAAGGTGCCGTGCTTGGGGAAGCAGGACTATGCGGCCACAATGCGACGTTGATATGCCCTCACCAGCAGCGAGATACCAAAGTTGAGCACAAAGTACATCGCAAACACCAGGCCGTAGAGCATAAGCACCTGCGACAGGTCGATCGCGTGGGCCATCACGACGTTTGCCGTGTACATGAGCTCGGCCACGTTAATGCCCGAAAGATACGAGCTGTCCTTGATGACGGTCGTGCACTGGCTAAACAGCGCCGGAATGATCGTCTTAAACGTCTGCGGTAGAATGATATAGCGCATGGTGGCAAAGAAGCCAAAGCCCTGGCTCTGCGCCGCCTCAAACTGGCCGCGCGGAATCGAGTTGAGGCCGCCACGCACAATCTCGGCCATAACAGCGCTGGTAAACAGCGTAAAGGCGATGGTCGAAATCACAATGTCCAAACCCTGCACCGTAAAGTAGATAAACAGGATCCACAGCAAGTTTGGCGTGCAACGGAACAGCTCGATATAGGCGCTCACCAAAATACGGAATGGACGGGGCGCGTAGCTTTTAACGAGCGCCAGCACCGTGCCAAAGATGAGCGAGAAAAAGATCGACAGCGCCGAGATCTCGATCGTCTTAACAAAGCCGCCCCAAATGTAGAGCAGGTTGGTCGCGTTGAAGATTTCCATGCGCTAGGCCTCCTCTACGTTGTCAAGCCCCAGCTCGGCCAGGCTCACGCCGCGCGGGCGCTCCTTGGAGCGGCGCTCGAGCCATTGCACCAGCATGGCGAGCGGAAAGCAGATGATGAAGTACATAAGGCAGCAGACGATGTATCCCTGCAGGTACCCGTACAGACTCACAAAGTTGTCGGAACGGTACATAAGGTCGCCGCCGGCCACAAGCGCCAGCACCGACGTGTTTTTGACCAGGTTGAGTGCCTGGTTACACAGAGGCGGCAGAATGATCTCGAACGTCTGGGGCAGCACGATGTACCAGTATGCCTGCGCACGGGTGAAGCCCTGGCTCTGGGTCGCCTCCATCTGGCCACGCGGAACGGCCTCGATACCGGTACGGATGACCTCCGAAATGTAGGCAGCGTGATACAGGCCCACGCCCAAGAAGCCCAGCACAAACGGCGCGATACGCACCGGCTGGTCGGCACCGGTTATGGCCTGCAAAAACTGCGGACCGGCCATGTACATAAAGAGCACCTGCACGGGCAGCGGGGTGTTCTGGTAAAACTCCACGTACACGCGGCTTATGGCGCGCAGAACGCGAGAACGAGTGGTAGAGAACACGCCCAGCAGCGTGCCCAGCACCAGCGACAGCAGCAGACCGGCAACGACCACCTGCATCGTCACGCCAAAGCCCTCCCAGAAGGGCCCCATGTTTTGGAATGTCGTCGACCAGCGGTCGGCGTCAAACAATCCTTCGAGCATTTGATTCCTTCCTTGGATGATGCGCCTATACAAGACCCCAGGTCTTGACCTCTTGGTCGAGCCAGCCGTCGGCCAGGCGATCGCATATCACCTGATCGACCACGGCCGAAAGATCGCAGCCCTTCTTGGTCGCCACGCCGTAGCCCTGCTCGCCAAACTTGACCTCGGGTTGCAGCAGCTCGACGGTCTCGTTCATGTAACCGGCCAGCGTGGAGCGGTCCATGGCAAAGACGTCGATATTGCCGGCATCGAGCGAACTCTTAATGATGGGGTAGCCGCTAAAGGCCCTAAACTCGGGCTCGCAGCTAAAGCCGTTGTCCTTGATCATCTGCTCGATCAGGCCCTGCGTGGTGGCACCCTGGCTCACGCCAATGACCTTGCCGTCCAGGTCCTCAATCGAGGTAAAGCCCGAACGCTTCTTGACCATGAGTCCCACGTAGTCGGTGCGGTACGGCGTCGAGAAATCCCAGCTCTTCTTGCGCTCGTCGGTGATGGTGTAGGTCGCCGCGACCACGTCGAGCTGGCCGTTATCGATCAGTGGGCCGCGCGTCTTGGGCGTTACGTCGGTAAACTCGACAAGCTCCTGGGCACGGGCCTCCTTGTAGCTCACGCCAAAGACGGCAGCGGCGATCTGGTAGCACAAATCGACCTCCATGCCCTCAAAGCGGCCCTTGGCGGTGTCGTAATAGCCGTAGCCGGGAACGTCCTTCTTAACGCCGGCATTCAGATGGCCACGCGACTTGATGGCCGCAAGCTTAGACCCCTTGTCGGAGCCCTCGCCGCCGGTGGAGTTGTCGCAACCGGTAAGCGCGGTCCCCGTCAGCGCGAGCATACCGGCGCCCGCCAGCTGCAAAAAGTGGCGGCGCGACACGGCCGCCCTCGTCATATCCGTCATGTCCATCACCGCGCCTAGTGCAGAATCTTGGACAAAAACTCGCGGCAGCGCGGGTTCTCGGGGTTATCGAAGAAGTGCTCGGGTGTGCCCTCCTCTAGGATGCGGCCGTCCTCCATAAAGATGACGCGGTCGGCCACCTGGCGCGCAAAGCCCATCTCGTGCGTCACGCAGATCATGGTGATATCCTCCTGCGCGAGCTCAATCATAACGTCCAGGACTTCCTGGACCATCTCGGGGTCGAGCGCCGAGGTCGGCTCGTCAAACAGGATGATGGGCTGCTTGGTGCACAGGGCACGGGCAATGGCGATGCGCTGCTGCTGACCGCCCGAGAGGTTCTGCGGATACTCGCCGGCCTTATGCGCCATGCCGACGCGCTTGAGCGCGGCGATGGCGATCTCGGTCGCCTCCTCCTTACTCTTCTTTTGCAGCTTGATGGGCGCGAGCGTCAGGTTGCCCAGCACCGTCATGTTGGGATATAGGTTGAACTGCTGAAACACCATGGAGCTGTACTTGCGAGCCATCTCCAGATGATTCTTCTTGGTGAGCGGCGTACCGTCGATGATGACCTCGCCCGACGTGGGCTCCTCCAGATAATCGACGCAACGGATGAGCGTGGACTTGCCCGAGCCGGAAGGCCCGATCATTACGAGCTTCTCGCCGCGCTTGACGGTGAGGTTGATATCTTTGAGCACATGCAGGTCGCCAAAGTACTTGTTGAGATGCTTGATCTCGATCATGTCTGCCATGAATATCCCTTCCCTGCGCTTACACGAATTGCTCTATTTTACGGAAAGAACCACGTTTCCGCAGCCCACACTACATTCCCGTAAAGAACCCGCAACCTTTAACCCACTCATTGGGGACAGACTTAAATGAGTACCCAATGAGAGGGCACTCATTTAAGCCTGTCCCCAATGAGCGCCCAATGACCAGCCAAGGGAGGCGCCCTTCATCGGCCAACAAAAAAGGGGGCGCGACCGCAATGGTCACGCCCCTCAACACCAACTATGTACCGCTCGGCCCTACACGAGTTTGCCGCCGACAATCTTGGCGGCTGCAGGCTTATCGAAGTTGCCGCCGGTGGCCTTGCCGAGCGCCCCCATAACCTGGCCCATCTGCTTCTTGGATGTGGCGCCCAGCTCGGCGATGACCTGCTCAATCAGCGTCTCGAGCTCCTCGCCCGAAACCTGGGCGGGCAGCAGGCTCTCCAGAATCTTGACCTGCTCGGTTAGGTTGTCGGTACGATCTTGATCGGTACCGGCCTTGATGGACATCTCCAACGTCTCGCTTGTCTGCTTAATCAGACGCTTGATCATGCTGTTGACGTCTTCCTCGGTCACGTCGCGGCGCTCGTTGACCTCGATGTTCTTAACCTCGGCCTTGACCTGGCGAATGATAGACAGGCGAACCTTGTCCTTGGCCTTCATGGCGGCAATCATTTCCTGCTGCAGCTCTTCGTTGGTCATCTGCAAATCCTCCTCAATAACATGGGCGGCACTCGCACGAGCACCGCCCCTTGATTACTCAGTCGTCGACGAATCGTCGGTCGAGCTCTTGGTGACGCCCTTCAGGCTCACGTTATAGGGCACGTCCTTGGGCATGGGGTTGACGGTAATGTCGGCATCCTTCGTGTACTTCTCCAGCCACTCGTTGTATGCCGTGCCCGATGCCTGGGTCTTCACCACATTGGAAACGTACTTCTTAATAGCCTTGGGCACCTGATTGATGTCATCGACCTGGCCATCGACATGGAAGTAGTCGGTGCACTTGATGATGTGGTAGCCATACGTCGACTCGACCACGTCGCTCACATCGCCCTTGTTAAGGCCCTCGAGCGCCGTCTGGTAGCTGTCGACAAAGGTGGTGAGCTTATCCCAGCCCACGTCACCCTTCTTCTCCTTGGAACCGGTGTCGTCGGAATACTGCTTCACGGCATCCTCAAAGCTCAGCTCGCCGGAGTTGATCTTATCCAGGCACTCCTGCGCCTTGGCCTTGGCGGCGGCCTTGTCCTCGTCGGAAGCGTCGGAATCAACCTTGATCAGGATGTTCGACGAGCGGCGGGCATCGTTGTAGTTAGACAGGTTCTCGTTAATGTAATCGACAATCTCGTTGTCCTTGGGCTTGCTGGTGGGAGCAACGGCATTCTTAAGCTTCTGCTGCGCCAGGCTCTCCTTGAGCGAGTCCTTGTAGGTGTCCTCGGTATAGCCGTAGGTCTTAAGGGTCTCCTTAAAGGTCTTGGCGCCCCCCGCGCTCTTGCAGGCGTCCTTCCAAGCCTTCTCTACTTCCTCGTCCGAAACCGTCACGCCGTTCTCCTTCTGCGCCTGCTGGAGCAGAATCTGCTGCGTATAGGAATCGATGAGCTGTTTGCGGTACTTCTTGGGCGTCAGGTCGTTATTGACCAGATACTGCGCCCAATCCTTGTCCTTGGTATATCCGTAGGACGTGCGCATGCTCATGATCTGCTTGGTTACGGTGTCCTCGGTGAGGTTGGTTCCGTTGACGGTAGCAGCCACGCCGCCGGTCAGTTTGTAACCCGAGTTATTGTTCTCGGTCTGCGACATCAAACCGGAGCACGCCATGGCCGAGACGGAAAGCAGCATTGCCAGCACGCCGATAACCACCAGAACGATCTTGACGGTCTTGGACACGTACGTCTTGCGCTGCTTCTTGCGAGAGCTGGAGGCGGCGCGGGACCGTTGCTCGGACGTCGGCGCGACCTCGGGGTTCTTTTTCTTATTTGCCATAGTTGGCCTTTCGCATAACGAATCGAACAAACGTCATTGTGTCACAACGCAGCCCCGCGGCACACCTGGTGCATGGGAGACAGGTTAATCTGCACCATTTTGGTGCAAAGGGGACAGCTCCGACAGCTAGGGACGTTCCTTTTCTGCCGGCAGTTAGGGACACTCCCCAAATGCCGGCCCTAGAAGTGGCGGCGGATGGCGTCGACCATGCCCTGGGACGAAGTCTGACCGAGCACGTCGGCTGCGGCGTCGGCATCCATAAAGATATTCATAAGCGCTTGCAGGGCCTCGACCTGGCCGCCCGGCTCGGCAATACCCAGATTGATGATGATCTGCGCCGGCACGGGGGCACCCATGCCCGCCATAGCATTGAACGTCACGGGCGCGGAGGGCTTCACCACCGCGATATAGGGCTTAGCCACAAACCCCGGATCGGTATGCGGAATGGCAATATTGGCCGCCGGCATGGCGAGGCCCGTGGGATAGATGTCCTCGCGCGTACGGACGGCATCGAGCCAACCGGACGCAATGTAGCCGCGCGGAGCGAGCTCGCCCTCGAGCCGCGCAAACACCTCATCCGGCGTCGCGCACTCCCAATCAAAAAACACCAGCTCAGGCGCGAATAGCATCTCGGCGTTATCCGCCATACCGTCCTCCAAAGTTGCATGAGGTTCACAATGCCCCATATGATAGCGAAACCAGACAGGCAAGGTTAGCCGAGGATCCCAATCATCTCGAGTGCGCGGGCAGGCGTCAAGCACACCTCGGGCATCGCCTCCAGCATGCGCCGGTCGCTCGTGACCACGTAGTCAATATCCGCCGTCTCGCCCGAAGCGATGATGAGGTTGTCTTCGAGATCCGGCATGCGCTTGCCAAGCATACGCGCCATCTCGCACTCTGCCAACGAAAGCGGAGAGGCAGTTGCCACCTGCATCATGTGCTCGATGCAGGCCCATGACGCCGAGGCAAACGGCACGTTAATCCCATTCGCATTCCGCCGGGCTAGACGCCGAGGCAGGATATAGAACACATCCTTTGCCGTCGTGGGCGTGTACAGAAGGTCAATCTTTCCCGCTTCGGCCAGTTCAACTAATCTCTTCGCTTCGTCGAACGCCCCCTCTTGCAGGTAATAATCGAGCCAAACGTTCGTATCTACCAAGAGATGCTTTGCCTCGATCATCGACAATTCGCCTCAATATCGGCAATCATCGTGTCATACATATCATCTCGTACGGCACCCCAGTCTTCCGCAGATGATCCAACTGGCGCAAAATCCGAAGCATTTAGCCCCAGCGATGAAAAAGCTAGGCCACACCCCTGCTCAGCCAGGCTCTCCGCGCGGGGCGCCTCGCGCTTATCCGTCACCATAAATCCCGGCAACGCTTGATGCTCGACAAGATAGGCCCAAAGCGCACGAACGGCATCGCTCGGCCCCAATCCATTGCGTGTCAGGACCGCATCGCCACCAGCCTTGAGCATAGGATCGATTCGTGTGTTGAGCTGCACCGTTGCTGCACCCATAGCGGCTCCTCTCTACTTGCTAGCAGTATAGCAAACATAAAAGGCCACGCAAAAGGGCCCCGCCCACACACGGACGAGGCCCTATCGGATTTCTTGGAATGGGAATGGTGCCCGTCACGTTATCCAAAGCCCAAAATCAAAGAGGTATTAAGCTGATTGGGGCACATGTGATTCCATATGCCCCAATCAGCTTTTTGATAGTTTACGTCGCAAGGAAAACCAGGCGAATCCTTTTACGCACGATGGCGCGCCGGATCAATTGCCACCTTACCGCTCTCCAGCACGTGGACGCGGCCGTCAGCGAGCATCTGCACGACTTCGGGATACAGCACGTGCTCGATCGCGTGAATGTGCTCCTCGAGTGTGTCGACATCCCAGCCTTCCTCAACAGCCAGCGCGCGCTGGGCGATGATGGGACCGTTGTCGTAGATCTCGTTGGCAAAATGCACAGTCACACCGGTCACCTTGACGCCGCGCGTAAAGGCATCGTCGATCGCATGCGCACCGGTAAAGCTCGGCAGCAGCGCCGGATGCAGATTGACAACGCGGTTGGGGAACGCCGCCAGCAGCGGCGTATGCACCATGCGCATGTAGCCAGCCATGACCACATACTCGCAGCCGCGCTCGAGAAGCTCGTGCGCAATAATCTCGTCGGCGGCAATAGGGTCGGCGTAGACATCCTTGGAGAGCGTCAGCGTCTGGATACCCGCACGCTCTGCACGCTGCAGGCCCTTGGCCGAAGGACGGCTCGACACCACGAGCTCGATCGAAGCATTGAGCTTGCCGGCGGCGATCAGGTCGATCAACGCCTGTAGGTTGGTGCCCGAACCGCTGATGAGCACGCCGATCTTGAGCGGCTCGGTGGTATCGGTGCCGGTCGGACGGGTATAGGGCGCAAAACCCAGGCCCTCGGCGGCAGCCGTCTGCTCGTTAGCGCTCATCGGAGTACACGACCTTACCGGAGCCCTCGACGCATTCGCCCACGCGGAACGGCTTCTCGCCCAGCGCGACCAGGGCATCGGTTACCGCGGCCTCATCTTCGGGAGCGACAATCAGGCACAGGCCGACGCCCATGTTGAAGGTCTTGCATGCCTCGTTGGGCGTAAGCTCGGCCTGGTGCGAAACATAGGTGATGACGGGCGGAATGTCCCAGCCCATCTCGGCGCCATTGCGGGTGACCACGGCGTCGACGTCGTCGGCCAGCGCACGGTTAAGATTCTCGGTGATGCCGCCGCCGGTGATATGGGCGATGGCGTGCACCGGAGCGCCGCCGCGGAGCAGCTCAAGAATCGGCTTGACGTAGATGCGCGTGGGGGCCAGCAGAGCGTCTGCCAGTGATGCGCCGCCGAGCTCCTCGAGCGGACGGCTCAGCTCCTCGGCCTTAGCGGCGGCCTCGGGCGTACCCGGCTTGATGCCGTCAACACCGATGACCTTACGCACGAGCGAGTAGCCGTTGGAGTGCACGCCGGTGGAGGGAAGGCCCAGAATCACGTCGCCGGGGCGGACGTTGGCGGGGTCGAGCATCTTGGGACGGTCGACGACACCCACGGTAAAGCCGGCGAGGTCGTAGTCGGCGGGAGCCATGACGCCCGGGTGCTCGGCCATCTCGCCGCCCACGAGCGCGCAGCCCGCGAGCTTGCAGCCATCGGCCACGCCCTTGATGATCTTTGCCATGTGCTCGGCCTCGATGTGGCCGATGGCAACATAGTCCAAAAAGAAGAGCGGCTCGGCGCCCGAAGCCAAAATGTCGTTGACGCACATGGCGACCAGGTCCTGGCCCACCGTCTCGTGACGGTCCATGATCTGGGCGAGGACGAGCTTGGTGCCCACGCCGTCGGTACCGCTGATCAGGATCGGGTCTTCCATATCCTTAAGTGCGGCGGCCGAGAACAGGCCGCCAAAGCCACCGATGCCGCCGATAACCTCGGGACGGTTGGTATCCTTAACCATTTGCTTAATAGCGTCGACGGCGCGGCCGCCCTCGGCGGTATCGACGCCGGCATCCTCATACGTCACATGCTTGCTGTCGCTCATCTGAGCCTTCCTCTCCCACTACCGTTTGACACACAGACGCCAAACAGTGCTCATAGTTGCCCTCAAGTTGGCGCACACGGTAACAACGCGCGCCGCCAAATCAACAAAACAGCAGGTAAAACCTACCAAAATGAACCTGTCCCTAAATGGCAGGTTCTAGGCCTCGCCGTGCTTCTCTTCCCAGCTGCGGTCATCGTATTTCTCGACCACGGCGTCGTCGCCAAAGTGCAGCGGCTTATCCAGGTTGCGGGGCTTAAAGCCCTCCATAAACTTGTCGCGGCCAAAGCTCTCGGGAATCGCCACGGGATAACGGCCGGTAAAGCACGCATCGCAGTAGCCGCCCTTGGGCATGACCTTCAGCAGGCCCTCGACCGAAAGGAAGGCCAGCGAATCGGCGCCAATGTACTCGCAGATCTCATCGACCGTCTTGTTAGCGCTGATGAGCTGCGACTGCACGTCGGTATCGATGCCGTAGAAGCACGGCCAGATGACCTCGGGCGAGTTGATGCGGATGTGAATCTCCTTGGCGCCGGCGTTGCGCAGCATCTTGACGAGCTGCACCATGGTGGTGCCGCGAACGATGGAGTCGTCGATGACGACCAGGCGCTTGCCCTCGATATTGTCGCGCAGTGGATTGAGCTTCATGCGCACGCCCATGGCACGCAGCTCCTGCGTGGGCTCGATAAACGTACGGCCCACATAGCGATTCTTGATGAGGCCCTCGCCAAAGGGAATGCCGCTCTCGCGCGAATAACCCTCCGCAGGCGGCAGACCGGAGTCGGGCACGCCGATGACCAGGTCGGCATCGACGGGCTCCTCGTGTGCCAGCTGACGACCCATGTCGTAACGGCAGGCGTAGACGCTCTTGCCATTCATGATGGAGTCGGGGCGGGCAAAGTAGACCTGCTCAAAGATGCAGTTAGCGGGCTCTTTGGCAGCGGGCACACCCTGCTCGGATACCAGGCCCTCGGCACTGATGCGCAAGATCTCGCCGGGACGGACATCACGGACATACTCGGCGCCCACGATATCGAGTGCACATGTCTCGGAGGCAACGACCCAGCCGCCAGCGCGCGTGACATGAGCGGCAGCGTCGACCCTCGCGGCGTCGTCTTGCGACGGTAGCTGCGAAACGGATGCGGCGTCGGCCTGGTCCAGGCCCTCGTCCACGAGCTTGCCCAGCACCAGCGGACGAATGCCATGCGGGTCACGGAAAGCGTAGAGTGCCTGCTCGTTGATGAGCGTCATGGCGTAGCCGCCGCGCACGAGCTCCATGGTCTTGCGAATGCCCTCGCGCAGGTGGCCCGTACACTGGGTAAAGTAGCCAATGAGCTTGGTCGCGACCTCGGAATCCGAATTGGAGAGGAACGGCACGCCGAGCTCGATCAGCTGGCGGCGCAGCTCGTCAGTGTTAACCAGGGTGCCGTTGTGCGCAAGCGCGATGATGACGCTGTTGATGGTGGAAAGATGCGGCTGCGAGGCTTCCCAGCTCTTGGCGCCGGCGGTGCCATAGCGCACGTGGCCCACAGCCAACTGGCCGGAGAGCGTCGACAGGTCGGCGTTGGAGAACACGCGATCGAGCAGTCCCAGGTCTTTGCGAACCATAACCGTGCCGCCATCGCCCACGGCGATTCCCGCCGATTCCTGGCCGCGATGCTGCAGCGCACGCAGACCAAAGTACGTCAGTCGAGCCACGTCGCGATCGGGTGCCCACACACCAAAGATGCCGCATTCCTCATGCAGCTGGTCGGAGTCCGGATCATACGTCGACATGGTCGTCACCCGTCCCGTAGCACGCTCGGCCGCGCGGATGGTTTCTTGAGACATGGCATCCCCTCAGAGCCTCGTTATTTGGCGTTACCTGCCCTATTATACGCACGGCAAGACAAGCACTCCCGCGCATGAACAGCGGTTTTTAAAAGCCCACCGAGCTTATAATCCGTTTTGCGGCCAAACATTTTATCGGGCAACCCGCCCTCGGGGCCAACGGTCCCGTATGTTTCCGTCGCGACGCGTCTCGCCCACCGTTAGGGCTTACATTGCTGCAATTGGGCCATTCGTCCTGTCTTTAAGCAGGTCGGCGGCGTATCCTTGTAACCTACAACAAAACGAGAAAGGTTCCGTATGGATCGAAACGAACTCGACCCCAGCGTCCCCAGCGCCACGGAGGTCAAGAAGATTCCCCTCATCATTAAGGTGTACGCCGTCCTGTGCATCCTGTCCGGCGTAGGCACGCTCCCTTCGGTCGGCGCCTTTATGTGGCAGGTCATCACCGCGCTCATCAACGGCAACGCCGCCGCCAAGCTCGGCGACAACACGCTCGTCGCGGTCGGCCTTATCGTCGCCGGCATCATGCTCTCGGCGGCGAGCGCGGTCATCTTGATCATCTTTGGCCTGGACCTCATCAAGAACCAGCGCCGCAACGCCGCGCGCCTGTCCTATATCCTTATCGCACTTACCGTCGTTGAGCTTTTGGTCGACGTGATGCTCCAGGGTATCGGGCCGTTCTTGCTGCGCCCCGCCATCCAGCTCGGCATCCTCGTCGCGCTTTCGGCCACTGTTGACCCAACGCTTCGTCAGGAGCGCGAACTGCAGCGCCGCTTGCAGGAGATGCTCGATCGCGACGCCGCCGCCGAGGGCATGCTCGGCCGCGATGAGACCGGCGAGGGCTACATCAAGCTCAACTACTTCAACCTGTTCTGGGTATTCTTTGTCTGCTGCGTGCTCGGTCTGATCCTGGAGGACATCTGGCACATGACGGTCGACGATCCAGGCGTCTACCAGAACCGCGCCGGCATGCTATTTGGCCCCTTCAGCCCCATCTACGGATTTGGCGCCGTACTCATGACCATGGTGCTCAACCGCTTCTACAAAAAGAACCCCATCATTATCTTTTTGGTGAGCGCCCTGCTTGGCGCAAGCTTTGAGGTCTTTGTGGGCTGGTTTATGCAGACCTCGTTCGGTGTGGTCTCGTGGAGCTACTCGCACATGAAGCTCTTTGGCATGCCCGATCCGCTCGCCGTGCTTACGGGCGGTCGCACCTGCACGGGCTTCGCCTGCCTGTGGGGTCTGGGCGGACTCATCTGGATCAAGCTGCTGCTGCCCAGATTGCTCAAGCTCATTAACATGATTCCCTGGAAGAGTCGCTACTCAGCCACCGTCATCTTTACCATCATCATGCTGGTCGACGGCGTCATGACGCTGCAATCGCTCGACTACTGGTACCAGCGTGTCAACGGCACGGCCAGCGATATTCCCGTTGCGCAGTTCTACGGAAAGTACTTCGATAACAAGTATATGGAAAATCGCTTCCAGAGCATGACCATGAGCCCCAAGGACGCCACACGCGTGTAGCGAGCGCCGTCACAAAACAGCCCCAACACACCAAAGCCCGCTGGCAGATCTACATGAACTGCCAGCGGGCTTTCGCTGTAGACGTACACGGGTTGCCGGCTAGGCGTTACGCTTCGCGCTCGACCTCGCTCACGCACTCGTTCTTGATAGTGCCGACGAGCGCCTGCAGGGCATCGACCACATGCGGGCGAATGTCTCCGCCAATGAGCACGAGCATGATGTCGTCGCCCACGGCAAGCTCGCCGCTCGCCAGCCATACGCGCACATAGCCGATGCCGGGCATCGCGCGCGTCGCTTCGATGGCAGCCTGTACCTTGCTGGCGTCGTAGCCAAACACCACGCCGCCTACCTTGTGGCCCGGCGCCACGCCATCGGTCTCGACACCGCGCGCCTCGGACTTAGGCGTCGCACGCACCACGCCATTGTGCGTCAGGTACATGCCACACGCCGGCGCCGAAGCGTCGGCCTTGGCTTCGCGCAGCCACGCATCGACCGAAGGCATCAATTTGCCACTTTCAAGCATCGCTTCTCCTTTTTTCCGTCGTCGAGTAGCTAATTTGGGACGGGGCTCTTTTAGCTACCGCGGGCATGCAGAATGATTTTGCTGGGTTAGGTGACTGGGGTAGCTAAAAGAGCCCCGTCCCAAATTAGCTACTCTCGAACCACTTATTCCTCGACCGGTGTGAGCACCATGACGGCGCGCGTATTGCTAAATGACAGTGAGCGGCAGGTCACAAGCGTTACAACCTTAGTTGCCGAGGCAGCACGGTCGGTCGCATCGCTTGCCACGGCCGAGGCGCCATCGAGCATCTCGGACAGATAATTCGTCAGCCCGTCGTCGCCCTCAAAGTTGGTCGCGCGCGCCTTGGCATACGTATCCTCAACCACCTTGGTCGCCAGCGGTCTCAGCTTATACGTACCGTCGCGCGTAATGTAGTACACATACTCGATGCTATCGAACTTTGCCTGGTCGGTTGTGTCCGAAATAATGTTGAACATCGAGCCGTCGTTCATATGATGGCCATAGATCGTGGTCTGCTGGTCCACCATACCGGGGGCCGTATCGTCGCAGTCCAGGAAAATTGCACCGGAAGCGTTGGATGTACCGTCAAACAACGTGTTGAGGTACTTGGAGTTATTGTTGGCCTGAACCACCGGATAATTGATAGTAGTATCCGGAACGTAAATCCAGCCGACAATCTCGGGGTTCGTCTGCGCAAGGGCATCAAAATCAACGACGGGGATGCCGCTGCCATCCTTATCGCTCACATATTGTTTCTCGATCTTTGCATACGAGTCGCTTGCCTGTTTGTAGCCAATTTGCGCATTGATGTAGATAGCCGCTGCGGCAACAATCAATCCGATTCCGACAATGATGAGCAAGATAGGGAAAATCGACCGACGTTTTTTGCGCGGCTGTTGGACATGTCCCGCCGAGTCCTTATGGGCCGGTGGCGTAGTACGCTGCGGCGATTTCGCCGTGCTATACGCCGAAGGACGGTATGCGGCAGGCGTATTCTGGCGCTGGCGGCGCTGCCCTGTCGGCACCACGGGGCGTGGGGCACGGGCATGCTGGGGAGAGGATGCCCGACCCTGCTGAGGCGCACGGCTGTCAGCGGGCTTTGAAGGGTCGGGGATTTGAGAGGACCTAAAACGTTTTCCCTGATAGTCGGACATAACTCTCCTTATGGCACAAAAGGAATGGTGGCGATCTTACGCGTCAGCCATCTCCTGTTTCATTTTCTCAATGACCGTACGATACTCGGGGTCGCAAGCGCCCAGAATCTGTGTGGCGTAGATAGCGGCGTTCTTGGCGCCGTTGATGGCAACACAGGCTACGGGCACGCCCGAAGGCATTTGCACCATCGACAACAGCGAATCCATGCCGCCCAGGTCACTCGTCTTCATAGGAACACCGATAACCGGCAGCGGCGTAAAGGCAGCCACGACACCGCCCAAGTGAGCGGCCTTGCCGGCGGCGGCGATAATCACCTTGATACCGCGATCGGCAGCAGTCGAAGCCCACTCGTGAACCTTCGCCGGCGTGCGGTGCGCGCTTGCGATCACGAGCTCATAGGGCACGCCCAGCGCCTCGAGCTCGGCGGTGCAGCCTTCCATAACGCCCAGATCGGACTTGGAGCCCATGATGATCCCGACAACCGGCTTCTGATCTGCCATAAATAAAGACCTCCTGTTGAGAGCGGTGACGCGGCCAATCCGCGACCCTTAACTACTGAGAGTAGTATAGCCGCTCCCGTCCCTGCGGTCTGTTGGTGCTCTGCGGCGGCCCGGTGTTTTCATCTTCACTCCGGTTGCTACGCAAAGTCGCTCAGCTAAATAACCCAGCCCGCCGCGGGGCACCCGGGGACCTACCGGATATTGCCATGACGTACGTTGGCTGAAATATTAACGTGGGATCTGCCGTTCATTCGAACGGCAGATCCCACGCTCACTTTTTATTCAGCCCCAGTCATCGCGCAAAGCCCCTTCGACAGTACACGGTGCAGCCAAGTCACCACAGGCCGGGGGGGGGGGGGGGGGGGGGGGGGGGGGGGGGGGGGGGGGGGGGGGGGGGGGGGGGGGGGGGGGGGGGGGGGGGGGGGGGGGGGGGGGGGGGGGGGGGGGGGGCGGGGGG